>WGFP01000185.1 GCA_015492195.1 Acidiferrobacterales bacterium | reverse complement strand
GGTCAATGCCCCGTAGAAGGCGCTCTTTAAGTTTCCCCCGGCGATGGCCCCGAAGGTGGCGCCCCCGGCGGCCCCGGCGGCCACGTAGGAGCCCGTGCCCCAGGCCGTATACCCCCACGTGTAATACGCCGCCACCGCGGCCACGACAAACCGCACGACCTCACTGTCCATCACCTTCCCGATGGCCTTCCTGGCCCCCCGGATGATCTTCCGGATCCCCTTAAAGATCTTCTTATGGAAATGCCCCGTGGGATCGACATGGGACAGCGGGTTGTTGTTGGCGTAGCTGTAGCGGTTGTAGCTCTGGCCGTTGCCGGGGTAGGGCACCAGGGTGTCGGGGGTGAGAAACGTATGAGGCTGGGGTTATAGGCTAATTAATCAACCCCAAGAGACACAAAAGTAAAAATATAAACTATCGCAACCAGTTTCCGAGCGCGATGCCGATAAACGTGGCCGTGGCGTAACCGAGGGTGCCGCACAGGATCGCGGGAATGACCAGTTGCTGCCAGCGGCGGGCGGCGGCCATGGCCGCGGCGGTGGTGGGGCCGCCCATGTTGGCGTTGGAGGCGATGACGATCTCGGGCAGGCTCAGACGCATGAGCTTGCCGCCGATGAGGATGGTTGCCAGATGAAACGTCAGAATAATCCCGGCGAACAAAAACAGGATGGGTCCCACCTTTAATACGGCGGCGACGTTGGCGCTGGCGCCGATGGCGGCAAAGAACACCTGCATCAAGAGCATGCCCACCTCGTTCGATCCCTCCAGCCGGGCCATGCGGCGCGGGAACACGGTCGCGAGTGTCACCGCGATGCCGGTAAGAATCAAAATGCCGCTGCCGGCCCAGCCGAGCCGCGATTCCAGCCAATAACCCACCGCGGCGATGGTCGTGCTCAAGGCGAGTGCCGTCGTGATGCTGGGCAAATGGATGCTCGCGCCCTTGTGGGTTTCCGAAACCACGACCTCCGTGGTCGTGCCCCACCAACGGTCCGGCAGGGGTTCATGAAATTGTAACCGCAGGCTGCGGATGGAAGGGAGAATGAACAACAGCAGGAAATAGAGCGTCATCATGAGATTGTCGGCGGCCACCCCGGCGGTCAGCAGATCGCCGGAGCGCAACCCGACGGCCTCGGCGGTGCCCATGTAGTTCATGGAGCCGCCGATGTAGGTCGCGCTGAAGATGGCGGCGAGCTGCCAGCCGTGTTCGCCGAGGGGCACGATGTAATACGCAACCACGGCGCCGATCACCGTGCCCGCGGCGCCGATGACGAAGGCGATCAAGGTGGCGCCGGATTCCCGCAGGATGCGCCGCAGGTCGGCGTGGAATAACAGCAGAGGAATCGCCAGGGGCACCAGATACGCCCAGACGTTATCGTATACCGGGGCGCTTGCCGGGATCACGCCCAGGTTGGACAGGACAAAGGCGGCCAGAAGGGTGATGACGGCGCCGGACAGCCGCGCGCCCCAGCGCGTGCGTTCGGCCCACAGGCCCAGGGCGGCCGTCGCGAGCAATATCGCCCACAGGGCCCAGGTGTGGTCAGGGGCGATCAAGGGGTTCATAACAGTTATTATGGCTCATCTTGCGCCGTTTCCTTTGCCCGCTATCCTCAAATTACACCCGCGTGTCCCGCGGAGCGTTGAGATACCGTCACAAAAGGCGCCTGTAAAAGGGATTTTGTACTATAGTAACGGCCGGTGGGTGTGCAGGATTGCGTCCTGATTATGTTTCTGTCCGACGTCTAATCATCGGTTAATCGTCCCTTGAATATTATCGAGACATTTCCCAAGTTGTCCGGTTTTTATGTATTAACTTCCAGCGGAGAGCTCGGGTTCTATGATCCGAATAAAAACTTTGTCGTCGACACCGTGCTTTCAAAGGAATTCGCCGATCACAATCGGGAATTTCTAAAATCGCATCTGAAGGACCCCGATGCAGAAGGATGCCGGGTGGCGATTATTTACCGCGCGGGTGAAAAGAAGGCCTGGGGTTCGGAAATATTCTTGCTGGAGACGCCCATTGTCAGAAGCCTGTATCCCGTGAGCGGGACCAAAGTCGGCGAGCTGACCGCATTCCAGAAAAAGAATCGCGAAATGAGCGTATACCGGGGAATGGAAATCCTGCTGGAGTATCAATATAGCGTCCTCCCCGGCACGCCGCTATATTGCCCCGTGCTTTTTGATCGGCATACGACGTTGGATCAATATGCGTCCCTATTGGGGAGGGAGGCGGTGGAGGCCGATAAAACCATACCCGTTGTCGAAGTCCTTAATCTGGCGGCGTCCATTCCTATCGGGCGAAGGAAAACCCCAAAACTGCTGGCATTAAGAAAAAGCCTCTATGAGGGCGTTGTGAAAAAAGAGATGCGCAAATACTCCGGCCTTTCGGTGATCGAGAAATTAAGGGCGGGCGCCGACTGGGTCGAGGATAAGAAGGCGGGTGAGGCGTTCGATGATATCGACAAGCGGGCAGACCGTAATTTAACGCTTCCCACCGGCGGTGGGGGGAGCGCCCCGTCATCGGAACCGCTGATCATAGAACAATATCTGACAGGGCCGATTAAGAATGTCGATCCGGAAGCCCTGCGGGCCTTTGCCCGGTTTCGTGGGTTGAGCGACGAGAAACTCCGGCTGTTGGCATCCAAGAGCCCGGTGTACCGGGCGCCGGGCGGCGCGTGCCTGCTTGAGCGGGGCAAGAGCGACAGCTGGAGTTTCTTTCTGCTGGAAGGCGCCCTGGAACTTTTCGCCGCCGACGGGGCCAGGAAGCTGATCGAAGGGGGGACCGAGCAGGCGAGCAGCCCCGTTTCCTACCTGAAGCCGCGCATGTACACGGTGAATGCCGTCACGCCGGTCAAATTTTTGTGGATTCATGACGCCCTGATCGAGAAGATCCTCAGCGACAGCTAGGCAATCGATTCTCACCGATTTTTTCAGTAATCCTTCGTAAAGCCATGACCCGGTCGCCCCCGATTGGGTAGAATTTCCTGATTTCGTGTCACGCAGTCGGAACCTGAGCTGAACAGCGGAATGCTGATCGACGCCACCATCATTCTCGCCTACTTCGCCGTCATCATGGCCGTCGGTATCCGTTCGCGGGTGAAGAAGCGCGTCACGACAGAGGAATTCTTTTTAAGTTCGCGCTCCCTGCGGTGGCCGTCCATCGCCATCTCCACCATCGCAACCAATATCCACGCGGGCCATTTCATCGGCATGGCCGGCTCCGCTTACCTGTTCGGTCTGGCGCAGGCCAATCTGGAGATCAATGCCATCTTCGGCATCGTGATCGCCGCCTTTTTCTTTGTACCCCTGTTTCTGCGCATGAGGGTGGTCACCCTCACCCAGTTCTTCGAGGCCAAGTTCGGACCCAAGGTGGCGCTCGTGTATTCGACGCTGATGATCGCGTTGTATTCATTTCTGTTTCTGGGTTACGCGCTGTTCTGGGCAGCCTACGCCATTGAAGGCGTATTCGGAGAATTGGTCGCCTTTCTGGGTCCGGATTCGGTTACGCGCATCGCCGTTCTCGCCGTCGTGTTGGGCGCGTTCTCCGCGATCTATACCTACCTCGGGGGATTCCGGGCGGTGGTGCGTACGGACATCGTCCAGTTTGTCCTGTTTGTGTTTGGGGGGCTGGTTATCCTGTGGGTCACCCTCGATGAGCTGGGAGGTTGGTCGCGGTTGTGGACCGAAACCGGCGACTTGATGCACCTGCATCTTCCCGCCGATCATCCAACGCTGCCGTGGATCGGTCTCTTTGGCATGTTTTTGCTTAATCTGAATTACTGGGGCGCGAACCAGGTCATCTTGCAGCGGGCGCTCGCCGCCCGCAGTCTGCGGCACGCCCAGGTCGGCTTGCTGGTGGGGGGCGCCTTCAAATATTTAACGACGGCCATCATTATCATTCCCGCCATTGCGCTGGCGGGAATTCTTAAGGATACTCCGTTGCAGGATCCCGATAACGCCTACCTCACGATCGTTAATAACTTTTTGCCGGCGGGCGTCCGTGGTCTCATTCTTATCGGGCTCTTCGCCTCCCTGATGAGCACCATCGATTCGATCTTCAACTCGGTCGCGACCTTGTGGTCGATGGACATCTACAAACGTCACCTCAAACCGGATGCCTCCGAGCCCCAGATGGTGCGCATGGCCAAGACGACCATTCTGGTTACCCTGATCGTCGGCATTCTGGCCGCCTTTGTGCAGATCTACGTGAAGTTCGCCGACGCCGGTTTCCCTCTGACACATTGGTTTAACGAGGTTTCCTATTATGCGAAGAACGGCTTCGTCTTGCTGATTCTGGCGGCGGTTTTTTTATTAAGCCCCTCCAAGCGGCTGGTCCTTTTTGCTCTGCTCTTCAGCGTGCCGCTGGCCTATCTGCTCAAGGCGGGCCTGCCCGAGATGAACTACTTCGTCCGTTCAGGCTGGGTGATTCTGGCGACATTCGTCGTTGTGGCCGTTCCCACGGTGATCCAACGTCGCTGGCGCGTGCCGCTAAACGACCTGATCATTGTTTCCCACAAGGGCGTCGCCTGGTTGGGGCTTGCGCTTTTGGCGTCCTTGGTATTGTCTCACATCTATTTTCACTGATAGGGTGTCGCCTACGCTATGGAAAGGGTGGAAAGAATACGCGATTTCATTCAGGTCTATGTGCAACAGGCCATTACGCCGTTTGCGCGTCTGTTGACGTATCTGCGAGTCTCCCCGAATCAGGTCACCATCGTCGGTTTTCTCGTCACGCTCGCCTCAGCCGGGTTGTTGCTGTCGAGTTTCCCCGTTGCCGCCGGCATCGTGTTTCTCGCGGGGAGCGCCCTCGATCTGGTTGACGGCACCCTGGCCAGGTTGGAGCAACGAGCCACCCCGTTTGGCACGTTCCTGGATTCCACCCTGGATCGGATCGGCGAGGGCGCCATGTTCGCGGCCATCGCCTATGGTTTTGCGATACAGGGGGACGGGCCGGCGGTGGCCGGGGTGGTGCTGGCCATGCTGGGCGGGATGCTCACCAGTTACACTCGCGCGCGCGCGGAGACATTGGGCATCTCCTGCAAGCTGGGCTGGGTCAGCCGGCCCGAGCGCGTCGTAATGATCGGGATCGGCCTGATATTCGGCATCCTGGAGGGGGTCATTTATCTGCTCGCAGTCCTGACCGTGTGGACTGCGAGCAGATAAATG
>WGFP01000184.1 GCA_015492195.1 Acidiferrobacterales bacterium | reverse complement strand
TATCAAGGCCGTGCGCTATTTCACCGATACCTCGGGGTGGGCGGCGGTGTATAGCGAACGGGAGAGACAGTTTAGATGAAAAGTCCAACGCAAAGGCGCAAAGACGCGGAGGAACGCAAAGAAGCTTATAGTTTTGTAGTTCATATTACTGTTTTACTTTGTGCCTTGGCGTCTTTGCGTTGAGTTTTTGATAGTTGAGTAATGGCGAAATCGCTTGATGATCTCCCGCCGCGCGCGGCGCTGGTGGAAATCGCGCACGACTTTCACGCCCGCGGCTGGATGGCGGGCACGGCGGGAAACTTGAGCGCGCGCGAGGACGGGCACTTCTGGATTACCGCAAGCGGCAAGCCCAAGGGACGACTGGAGGAAAAGGATTTTCTGTTGGTGCGTATTACCGACGGCAAGGTCATCGAGCGCGCTCAAGCCGGCAACGAGCCCTCGGCCGAGACCGCGATCCATTGCGCGATTTATGCGCTCTTTCCCGAGGCGCGCGCCTGCCTGCACGGCCATTCGGTCTCCGCCTGTCTGGCGGCGGAGCGGGCGAAACCCAAGGCCGAGTCTTTGCGTCTGCCGCCGCTTGAGATGATCAAGGGATTTGATATTTGGGAACGACATCCCAAAGTCAATCTGCCGCTTTTTGATAACGCCCTCGACGTCGGCAAAATCGCGCAGGCGGTGCGGCAGCGTTTTGGCAAGACGCCGCCCGAGGTTACGGCGATGATGGTGCGCGGTCACGGGGCCACGGTGTGGGGATCCGGCGTGCAACAGGCCTACGATCGGTTTGAAATTCTGGATTTTCTTTTGCGTTACTGCGCCCGCGCCCGTTAATTACTTTTTAGGGATAAAATGGGTTTGGTTCTACCGGGACGGGGTCTCTGGTAAGGTGACGTATCTATGAGGCGTCTGCGCATCCTTTTTCTGTTGTTGCTCGTCGTCGGGCCATTGCTGCTGCTGGCCAAGGAGGCGGCTGCGCCGCGGCAGGTGGTGCAGCTCAATATCAACGGCGCGATCGGGCCCGCCACGGGCGATTATGTGCACCGGGGTTTGGAAAAAGCCAAGGACATGAACGCCACGCTGGTGGTGCTGCGCATGGACACGCCGGGGGGACTTGATACCTCCATGCGCCAGATCATCAAGGACATCATCGCCTCACCGGTACCGGTGGCGACCTTCGTTGCCCCTTCCGGGGCGCGCGCGGCGAGCGCCGGCACCTATATCCTGTATGCCAGTCACGTGGCTGCCATGGCCCCGGGCACCAATCTGGGCGCGGCGACCCCGGTGCGAATCGGCGGCGTGCCTGATCCGGGCGGCGGCGAAAAGCCGCAAAAGCAAAAGGACGGGGATAAAAACGCCAAAGACAAAAAAGACAAGCCAAAGAAAGCGGGGAAACCCGGCATGGACGAAAAGGCGCTGAACGACGCCATCGCCTATATCCGGGGTTTGGCGCAAATGCGCGGGCGCAACGTGGAATGGGCGGAGAAAGCGGTGCGCGAGGCCGCCTCACTGCCGGCGGAGGAGGCGGTGAAGCAAAACGTCGCCGACTTCATCGCCGCGGACGTCGCCGATTTGTTGAAAAAAGTACACGGGCGCACGGTGACGCTCGAGGGAAAGAAAGTCCGTCTGCAAACCAAGGGACTCGAAATCGTGGTGATCGAGCCCGATTGGCGCAACCGCCTGCTGGCGGTCATCGCCGATCCGAATGTCGCCTATATCCTGATGCTGCTCGGTGTCTACGGGCTGTTCTTTGAGTTGTGGAATCCCGGCTATGTGTTGCCGGGAGTGATCGGCGGCATCTCTTTGCTGCTCGCGCTTTACGCCTTTCAGGTGCTGCCCATCAGCTACGCCGGGCTGGGCCTTATTCTGCTCGGCATCGCCTTCATGGTGGCGGAGGCGTTTATGCCGAGTTTCGGCGCCCTTGGTATCGGCGGTGCGATCGCGTTCGCGGTCGGCTCGATCATCCTCATCGATACCGACGTGGAGGGGTATACTGTCGCCTGGCAGTTGGTGGCGATCGTGACGGTTTTAAGCGCGTCGTTTTTCATCGGCGTGGTGGCGCTCGCGCTCAAGGCGCGCCGACGGCGCGTCGTCAGCGGCCGGGAGGAAATGATCGGCGCCGTCGGCGAGACGCTCGAGGCCTTGAGGGGAGCGGGGCGGGTACGGGTGCACAGCGAAGAATGGCAGGCGCGATCGGACACCCCGATCAAGCGCGGGCAGAAAATCAAAGTGATTGGAATGGACGGGTTGGTTTTGATTGTCGAACCACATAACTCGGCCGCTTCCGACGTCCCCGTCTCACGCGGCAGTGCGTAGTTTGCCTCCCCGGAGGGGGCTCGTACATCCTAATACATCGGAGGGTAAATGACATGGGCTTATATTCCTCAGCTTTTTTAGTTATCGTCATCGCGTTTTTTCTGTTTTCCGCGATCCGCATCCTGCGCGAGTACCAGCGCGGCGTGGTGTTCATGCTCGGGCGTTTCTGGAAGGTGAAAGGACCGGGGTTGATTATCATCATCCCCGTCATCCAGCAGATGGTGAAGGTGGACCTGCGCACCATCGTCATGGACGTGCCGCCGCAGGACGTGATCTCGCGCGACAACGTGTCGGTCAAGGTCAATGCCGTGGTGTATTTCCGCGTCATCGACCCGCAGCGCGCCATCATCCAGGTGGAGGACTTTTACTCCGCCACCTCGCAGCTGGCCCAGACTACGTTGCGCTCGGTGTTGGGCAAGCACGAACTCGATGAGATGCTGGCCGAGCGCGACAAGCTCAACGCCGATATCCAGAGGCTGCTCGACGCCTCCACCGACGCCTGGGGCATCAAGGTCTCCAGCGTCGAGATCAAGCACGTCGACATCGACCCCACCATGGTGCGCGCCATTGCGCGTCAGGCCGAGGCCGAGCGCGAACGACGCGCCAAGGTGATTCATGCCGAAGGTGAACAACAGGCGGCGGAGAAGCTGGTGCAGGCGGCGGACCTCATGAGCAAGAACCCGCAGGCGTTGCAATTGCGTTACATGCAAACCCTGTCCGGCATGGCGAACGAGAAGAGTTCCACCATCGTGTTTCCCTTGCCCATGGATCTCATCACGCCGTTTATTGACTTGATAAAAAAAGAGAAATAAAAAAGTTTCGAGTTACGAGTAGCTGGTAACAAGGATAAATATTTTTCTCGCTACTAGTAACGAAATACTCGCTACTGTTATTTGACAATCCAGAAATCGATCGCCAGGGGTCCGGTGGACAATTCGAAGTCGATCTTGGGATAAAACCCTTCGGCGTTGGCCAGGGTGTTGCCGGTGATCACCAGCAGACTGGGCACACCCTGGATTGTGGTCAGGGGCTTCCAGCGCTTGCCGGCGCGCACCACCAGCGGCTCCTGGTCCAGCAGGAAATGCGGCACCCAGTTTCCTTCCCCGTTCCGGAAATACTTGATGACGACCCGGACGATCAGGATCGGTTCTCTCGGGGTTCCCTTATAGAGCTCGACCACCTGGGACGCGGGCCGTGACGCCGCCCCCAGGGTGTGACCGGGGCGGATGGCCCATTTCCGTTGCGGTTTGCCGCGGTACGGCGACAGGAACACGCCGCGGATGGCTTCGATATTCACGCCGACCTGTTTGCCGCCTTCCGTGTGTTCCAGCACCATGATGACGGGGGTTTCTTTTTCGTCTTCCTCATCGGCAAAGGTTGCGGACCCGAAGCCGATCAGAAAAAGCGCGACAGCGCCCAGGAGAAATCCCATCGCATGAGAGCGGTGCCAGGCAGGGGTGTTTTTTCTTTTTGTCATGGTAAGAAGGGTAGTGGGGGAAGGGGTAGATGTCTACTGAGTAGACACACTAATAGAT
>WGFP01000183.1 GCA_015492195.1 Acidiferrobacterales bacterium | reverse complement strand
CGAGGGCGGCATGGGCATGGCCGCGGCACTGGGCGTGGTGTTTCGCGACGGGGAAGGGCGGTCCCTGGACGGCAGCGGCGCGGAACTCGCCGCCATCGCCAGCATCGATCCACAGGGACTGGATCCGCGGCTGAAGGATGTTCACATCGACATCGCCGCCGATGTGGACAACCCCCTGCTCGGTGAACGCGGCGCCGCGCGGATCTATGCGTCGCAAAAGGGCGCCACGCCGGCACAGGTGGATACACTGGAAGCCGGCCTGGCCCGCTATGCAGCGCAACTCGAAAAGATCCACGGCGGCCCGCTGCGCGACATCCCCGGCGCGGGGGCGGCCGGCGGGCTTGGCGCCGGCGCCATGGCCTTCCTTGGCGCGGAACTCAAGCCCGGTGCCGAGGTGGTACTCGATCTGCTCGACTTCGATGCGCGCCTTGACGGCGCGCAACTGGTCCTTACCGCCGAGGGCCGCCTGGACGTGCAGACCAGCCACGGCAAGGCCCCGGCTGCCGTGGCGAAACGCGCCCGTGCCCACGGTATCCCCTGCATCGTCATCGCCGGCAGCCTCGCCCCCGATGCCGACACCCTCGAGGCCTGCGGCATCACCGCCGCCTTCGCCCTCTGCCACGGACCCATGACACGCGACGAGGCCATGAACCGGGCCCGGGCACTGCTCACCGCCGCCACCCGCCACGTCATTGCCACCTTCGCCGCTGGCCGGGGAGGCACGTCATGAGTGCCGCGTTGACCCCAAACCCCCGCTTCGCATCACCCGCCTACAACAACCCGGCAACGACATTTACCCGGTCATTCCAGGGCCGCGCAACGGCAACCCGGAATCCAGTATTTTGATCAATGGATCTCCGCCTGCGCGGGAATTACGGGATGTTTCACGTCATTGCGAAGCGAAGGCCGAAGCAATCTGCGCGCCTACCTGTAGGAGCGCCGCCCCGGCGCGATGATACTTGCCGGTCATTCCAGGGCCGCGCAGCGGCAACCCGGAATCCAGTTTTTTGATCAATGGATCTCCGCCCTGCGCGGGAATGAGGAAATAACCGGGACACAATCCCGTCCTTGCCGATACGGTTGCCGCGGGGATCACTTCCACCTTACACATGCAACAAATCCATCGTCCAGCTCACGCCCCCGGTCAGGGCCTCCGGGTGATGCGCCGCCACCAGCGCCTCCACCTCGCGCACCCGGCGTGCCGGCACATCCACCATCAACAGGATCTCCCCGTGGGTCAATGCCGTGGCAAATTCATCCAGGTGGGTATCCGGCACCCGCCGCACAAAGGCATAGCCCAGCGCCACGCAGGCAGCCGCCAGCACCAGCAGGATCACCGACCACCACGATGGCGCCATGGCCATCCACACCACCCACGCAGCCAGCAGCACAAAGAACAAGGCCAGGTTACCGCCCCACAGCCAGTCCTCCAGTCGATGGGCCAGATCACTGCGCTGGGCCGGCGTGGCCGGGGGCAGATCGCCCAGGTCGATATCGTCCCGCGCCACGGTGTGCAACTGCGCCTCGGCAAAGCCCGCCTCGCGCAACTCCGTCACCACCCGC
This sequence comes from Acidiferrobacterales bacterium, assembly GCA_015492195.1. Lineage (GTDB taxonomy): Bacteria > Pseudomonadota > Gammaproteobacteria > Acidiferrobacterales > Sulfurifustaceae > S146-88. The sequence goes on along the minus strand of WGFP01000183.1, from coordinate 2,350 downwards.
GCGGTGGAACGCACATCCGGAAAGAGAAAATAGACACGTCGTTTCATCATGCACCTCCAGAACCCGCGGGCACGGCCCGCATTCGCTCCCCCACGGTGCAAATCAATATGCTCTACCTTCAATATAGAACCCGGTTCATCAACTTCAACCGCCAGTCACCCCTGCCAAGAAACCCGAAAACCCCACCGCATCAATAGTTTAGAAACTCACCACTGCCGGGGCTCTTGCAATTTCCCGGTTCCATGCGAACAATGTCCCGAATACGAAGGAGATTGGCGCCGCGCGGCGATGATACAAGAAGATACCCTGCTTGAACGATCATCCACCTCGAGGCTTCCCGGAACGACTGGGCAGGGACATATAATAAAGGTCGGACCAGGCAAGGAATTTATGTATGAGAAAACAATGAATGAACTGTTTGAAGCATTAAATGACTCTGAGATCGAGGCCCTCGATGAGTTCCTGCTAAACCGTATCAGTGCCGATGAAGATACGGAAGGTAAAGACGAGGGTATTATTGATATTTCGACGCTCGATGGCTTTTTTACCGCCATTGTCAGTGGGCCAGATCTAATTCCACCGTCGCAATGGCTTCCTGAAGTTTGGGGAGATTTTGAGCCAGAATGGGAGACTGAGGAAGCGTTTGAAACTGTTCTTACATTGATGATTAGGCACATGAACGGCATTGTGGCCAACTTAACGGATCATCCCGACGATTTTGAGCCGCTTTACTATGAGCGCAAGGCGAAGGGAAAAACTTACCTGATTGTTGACGAATGGTGTGAAGGCTATTTGCGCGGCGTCGCTTTATCGGCCGATCAGTGGAACGATGACGAAGAGAAAATTAGCTCTTTGTTGGAGCCTATATACGCTTTTACCAGCAAGACAAGTTGGTGCGGGCATGGATTTGAAGAGCATGAAATAGAGAGGCTTCAAAACACTATTGCGCACAATGTACGAGAAATCCATGCGTTCTGGCTGGCAAGACGCAGTGACCAATTGACCTCACCCATACCTGCACGCCACAAAGAGACCAAGCCTGGGCGGAATGACCCTTGTCCTTGCGGGAGTGGAAAGAAATACAAGAAATGCTGTTTGCATTGACGCCTGGGGGAACAGACAGACTGAAGAACAAGGATCGATATGACAGTTCCAATTCAATAGAGGTTCGGTCCGCCTAACCAAGAGAAAGCAATCCTAAGTACAGCCGCATACTCAGCACGAGGACTCTGAGGAAGAATCGCAGAAAAATGCACTCCCACTCGAATCACTAACAGTCGAACTGTAAATCCCAGTTCCGCCGCACTTTCCACAAGCTCATGCCACAAAATGTTTGGACAGCCAGAGAAAACAGAGGCGCAATCACCGCCTACTTTCGCTTGCTTGAGGCGCAAGCAGTAGGAGAAAAGGTCAACAAATCGGAGGTTTATCGCGCACTGTCACAACGATACCCGCGACGCAGCCCCAAAGCCTTCGAATACAAGTTTCAAAACATAAGTGCGGTACTCTATGAACAGAAGCTACCTTTTGCTGATGGCTTGCGCCCAATGGGGAATTTTCAGGGTGTCTTGCGTGATCTTGTTCTTGACTATATCAACCAACATGCGCTGGCTCTACCTAATCAACCCATCGAAATCCTAACCGATAAGCTGCGTCGATTATGGCGCAAGGGCTACCTACCACTGCATGGCAGTGGCAGCGGCCGATTCGGGTTGACGCTTGAGCATTATCTCGGCATACCGAAAAACAGCGCTAAGACGCCCGATTTTATGGGTATCGAGCTAAAAACGAAGTTCGGAGAAACGCTTCAAACCCTGTTTTCAAGAACGCCTTCCAACTATATTGCTTGCAAGGACAAACAAGAACTGGTCGAAAAATTCGGCTACTTCGACCCGCAACGAAATCGGCAATCGCTTTATACTTCTTTCAATAATACACCTGACTCTTTGGGTTTTTTTCTGATTCCACGAAAGATGCGGATCGTCATCAACCAGAAGAAACTTGCAGTGTTGGAGTATCAGCGTAGCAGGCTGGAAGATGCGCTTCTAGAAAAACATAACGAGACGGCATTTCTCTCCGTTACACAGAAAAAGGACGTCAAGGGTAAATCCACTTGTCGTTTTGAGAGTATGCTGTATTGCCGGTCACCGTCCTACGACAAGTTTGTCGAATTGGTACGGCAAGGCAGCATTTATCTCGATTTTACCCTCTCGATCACCAATGGCAGGACAAGAGATCATGGGTTTCTTTGGCGTTGCGAACAGGGTGCGATCCCCGATCTCTATAAAAGGGCTCGGCATATTGATCTGACCCGTGCCTAAGTTCTTCATCTTGAAACCGCTACGTATAT
>WGFP01000182.1 GCA_015492195.1 Acidiferrobacterales bacterium | reverse complement strand
GATCCACAACATGCTCGACTGGCGCACACACTGGGAGACCCTGAAGGCGTGGAAGGCGGAAGGGCGGGTGCGCTACACCGGCATCACCACCTCCCACGGCCGCCGTCATCGTAAATTGGAGCAGGCCCTGATCTTTGACAATCGGACAAATATGTCCGATACTCACTAAGTGCGAGGGAACGAGTTCATCCGACGGGTGCAACGGTATGCGAAGGATCGCGGCATGCGCTTCGAATGGCGTCCCGACCTTGGCAAGGGCAGTCACGGCATCCTGATTCTGGGCGACCGCCGAACCGTGGTTCGCAACCCGAAGGACGAACTCAAGACCGGAACGTTGCATGCGATGCTCAAGCAGCTTGGCCTGTCGCGTGATGATATTTGATATGGAGGGACGTTATGCGTGAATTTGTTTATCCGGCCCGTTTTACCCGCGACCGTAAGGACGGGGGTTACGTCGTGTCGTTTCGCGATATGCCGGAGGCCATTACCCAGGCGGATACCCTGGCCAAGTGCCCGGAGGAGGCCGCGGGGGCGCTCCAGGCGGCGATCGAAGGACGGATCATGGACGGGCTTGAGATTCCGGTCGCTTCCCGCGCCAAGCGCGGCGAGCGGCTTGTTGCCGTCCCCGTGCAGACGGCCCTGAAGGCGGCGCTTTATCTCACAATGCGCGAGTGCGGTATCACCCGCGTTGAGCTTGCAAGGCGCCTGCATATCGACGAGAAGGAAGCTCGCCGCATGCTCGACCCCTATCATGCCACCAAGGCCGAGCGCCTGGAACATGCGCTGGCCGTTCTCGGTCGCCACGCGGAGGTGCGTGTCGCATAGGGCGTTGCCCCTGGCAAATAATCCCCAAAACCGGGACAGACTTATTTTCTGACAAGAAGCGGGGATCCTTAGCTAACCGCGGATCAACCAAAAAAGAGTTGGCGTTTTTTTAAGTATTCTGATCCCTGCCCGCCAGCGCGGACCCTTAGGCGGTCAACCGGTACGGTTAGTTCGCTGTTTGTCCTTTCGTCGGCATCCAAGCGGTAGGCATAGACCGTCCATTCACGCTCGGTTATTCCCGTACTCTTCAATCAGTCTTTACGCCGCTTGTCGGGTTGTTAGGCGCGCCTGTTCGCGGAATGGTGTGTAAGTTATTGATAATCATATGATCGTCCGGCTGTCCTTGATTCTTCGCCTTGCGTCGTTTCCGGCTTGAGGTTCGGCCCGCGCGGGCCAAACTTAAGGACTATCAAAAGGACCTCTGCGGAATGAAGGGAATGACGACGGGCCGCGCGCTCCTTTCCGCAGACCGGTTTCCTTTTAGGAGAGTGCGGTATGCTGAAATGGGGTTTATGGGTTGGGATACCGTCGTTTGTCACGTATTTGGCCTCGACGTATTCTGTACTCCTTGAAAACATTGTTTTTATCTTCATCGTGTCAGTTATTGCGCTGCTGATCGCGATTATTCCGCGCATTAGCGACAAAAGCTAAATACAAAATATCGACGGTAAACCGAACGCGGGCGGCCTAAGTCGCCCGCGTTTTTTTGGCCCCCACGCCGCGCGCAGGGGTCGCGGGCGAGCCGGAATTTCCTATCCGCAGACGGTGGGTTACAATATTTTTTCTACAAAATCCGTAACCTATGGTGCACAAGCTCCACATCAAAACCTTCGGCTGTCAGATGAACGAGTACGACTCCGCGCGCATGGCGGATGTGCTCGCGAAAAGCCACGGCCTTGAGGTCACCCCGGATCCATCCGAGGCCGACGTGCTGTTGCTCAACACCTGCTCGATCCGGGAAAAGGCGCAGGAAAAGGTGTTTTCCCAGCTTGGGATGTGGCGCGACCTGAAGCATCAGCGCCCGGGAACCATCATCGGCGTCGGGGGGTGTGTCGCCAGCCAGGAAGGTCGGGCGATCATCCGGCGCGCGCCCTATGTCGACCTGGTGTTCGGCCCCCAGACCCTGCATCGCCTGCCGGCGTTGCTGGACCGCGCTCTGGCCGGGCATAAAGCCGCCGTGGACGTGTCCTTCCCGGAGATCGAGAAATTCGACCGCCTGCCGGCGCCGCGCGCAGACGGTGTGCGGGCGTACGTGTCCATCATGGAGGGCTGCAGCAAGTATTGCAGTTTCTGCGTCGTCCCTTACACCCGTGGCGAGGAATTCAGCCGCCCGTTTGACGACGTGATCGCGGAAGTCGTGCACTTGGCCGAAGGCGGCGTCCGGGAAGTCACTTTGCTTGGGCAAAACGTCAACGCCTACCGCGGGCCGATGCATGACGGCGGTGTTGCCGACTTGGCGCGGCTGATTGAATACATCGCCGAGGTCGACGGCATCGGCCGTATCCGCTTTACCACCTCGCATCCGGTCGAGTTCGGCGAGCGCCTGATCGCGGCCTATGCCGAGGTGCCGACACTTGCCAATCACTTGCACCTGCCGGTGCAAAGCGGCTCCGACCGGATTCTTGCGCTGATGAAGCGCGGGCATACCGTTTTTGAATACAAGTCCAAAATTCGGAAGCTGCGCGCCGTGCGCCCGGACATCAGCATTACCACCGACCTGATCGTCGGGTTTCCGGGTGAAACCGAGGCGGATTTCCAGGCGACCCTGGATCTGGTGGAAGAGGTGGGTTTTGATACCTCGTACAGCTTCCTCTACAGCGCGCGCCCCGGCACCCCGGCGGCGCTCCTCCCCGATGACACGCCCGAGGAGGTCAAGCGGCAGCGGCTGGCGGTGCTCCAGCAACGCAACGCCCGGATGGCGGCGGAGATCGGCCGGCGGATGATCGGGACCACGCAGCGCATCCTGGTGGAGGGGCCGGCGCGCAAGAACCCGCGCGAGCTTTCCGGCCGCACCGAAAACAACCGGGTGGTCAATTTTGCCGGCGCCGGCGGCGATCTGATCGGCCGGTTTATCGAGGTCGAGATTACCGAGGCCTCGGCCTCTTCCCTGCGGGGACGGCTTATTTCCAGCCCCAAGCCCGCCGCGCTTGATTCAGCCCCCTGTTTTCTGTCTACTTAAATAAGGCTTTTTGTCCGATCACCCACTTTGAGCGCAAAACTCAAGCAAATCACATTCAATCTGACACCCGTCGACAACCGCCGGCTGGCCAACCTGTGCGGGCAGCACGACGAGCACATCCGGCAGATCGAGGACTACCTGGGCGTGGAGATCGCCAACCGCGGCAATGCCTTCCGCATCACCGGCGAGTCCAAGAGCAGCCGTGACGCCGAGCGGTTTTTGAAGGAGCTCTACAACGCCACCGCCAACAATGAAACCCTGACGCTGTCGGGCATACACGTGGCCTTGCAGCAACTCGCTCTACAGTCGTCGGAAGACGGGGGCGAACAGGAGACAAACCTGCGCACGCCCAAGCGCCTGATTCGGGCCCGCAGCCCGCGGCAGCGGGAATACGTGCGCAACATTCTGACCCACGATATCAATTTCTGCATCGGTCCCGCCGGTACCGGCAAGACCTATCTGGCGGTGGCCTGTGCCGTGGACGCGCTCGAAACCAGCCGGGCGCAACGCATCATCCTCGTGCGACCGGTGGTCGAGGCGGGCGAGCGTCTCGGATTTCTGCCGGGGGACCTGGGGCAGAAAGTCGATCCTTATCTGCGCCCGTTGTATGACGCGCTACATGAGATGCTCGGTTTCGAGAGAGTCGGGAAGCTGCTGGAAAAAAACATTATTGAGCTCGCGCCGCTCGCCTACATGCGCGGGCGCACACTCAACGAGTCTTTCATCATTCTGGACGAAGCGCAGAACACGACCGCGGAACAAATGAAGATGTTCCTCACGCGCATCGGATTCGGTACCACCGCCGTCATCACCGGCGACATCACCCAGATCGACCTGCGCCGGACCCAGCTTTCGGGCCTCAAGCAGGCGATGGATATCCTGCGAAACGTCGAGGGCATCACCTTCACCCACTTCACGTCGCAGGACGTCGTGCGTCATCCCCTGGTGCAAAAGATCGTTGAGGCTTACGGTGAGCGCGACCGGCAAGGCAAGTCGCGGCGTACCGAGCAGGAATGAACGTGACGGTGAACGTGCAGTACGTCGTCAAACCCCCCGGCGCGCCGACCAAACCGGCGATCACCCGATGGGCGCGCGCCGCCCTCAAGGGACTGAGACGCAAAAGCGTCGCCGTGGGCGTGCGGATTGTGGGTCGGGCGGAAAGCGCTGCACTTAATAAACGGTACCGCAACAAAAAAGGGCCGACGAACGTTTTGTCGTTTCCGTTTGAAAATCCGCCCGGGGTACGCAGCGATATTCTGGGCGATCTGGTGATCTGCGCGCCTGTGGTGCGCCGCGAGGCGCGCGCCAAGGCGGTGCCGGAAAAGGCTCATTGGGCGCACATGGTGGTTCACGGTATAATGCATCTGCGGGGTTATGATCATGAAACAAAAAAGGGCGCCGCGGTGATGGAAAACATCGAGGCCCGGATTCTCAAGCGCCTGGGTTTTGCCGACCCCTACGCCTAATTTGCCATTCCCATCTCATCCATGAACCAGGAAAACGACAATGCCGATGGTGCCGCTGATACCGGCGGCGCGCCGGCGCGATCGCTCCTGGACCGGCTGAGCCAGGCCCTGCTCGGCGAACCCGCCACGCGTGAAGCCCTGATCGAGGTTCTGCGCGACGCGCAGAAGCGCGATCTCCTCGACCGCGACTCCCTCGACATGATTGAGGGCGTGTTTCAGGTCTCGGAGATGAAGGTGCGCGACATCATGGTGCCGCGCGCGCAGATGGACGTGGTGGACAAGAACACGCCGCCGGAGGTTTACCTGCCCATGGTCATCGAGTCCGGCCATTCGCGGTTTCCGATGATAGACGGGGACAAGGACAAGGTGATCGGGATACTGCTGGCGAAGGACCTGCTGCGTTATTTTCATATGGATAAAAAGAAACGCGCGCGCTTTAATATCCACGACATGATGCGCCCGGCGGTTTTTGTGCCCGAGAGCAAGCGCCTCAACGTGCTACTGCGTGAATTCCGTGTAAACCGCAATCACATGGCGATCGTGGTGGATGAATACGGCGGCGTGGCGGGATTGATTACCATCGAGGACGTTTTGGAACAGATCGTCGGCGAGATCGCGGATGAATACGACATCGACGATGACGTCATGATCATACCGCGCGACAAAGGTGAGTTTGTCGTCAAGGGGCTCACGCCGATCTCGGATTTCAACGACCACTTTAAGACCGGCTTCAGTGACGAGGAGATCGACACCGTGGGCGGTTTGGTGATGACCACGCTGGGACATCTTCCCAAACGCGGCGAGAAAGTCGTTATTGAAGACTTGCAGTTTGAAGTGCTGCGCGCCGACAGTCGGCGCGTACATCTATTGAAAGTTACCCCTGTTGCGAAACAAGCCCGGCAAGCCGCGAAGTAACCTTTCCGGGCTGTCTCCCTGGTGGGTCGACGGGGCGGCGCTGCTCTGCGGCCTGCTGCTCCCGCTGGCGTTTTCACCTTTCGGGTTGTATCCGCTCGCCCTCATTGCTCCTGCTTTGTTGTTTCTCTTCTGGATGGACGCCGGCGCGGGCCGGGCGGCCTGGCGCGGGTTTTTGTTCGGCCTCGGCATGTTCGGCGCCGGCGTGTCGTGGGTGTATGTCAGCCTGCACAATTACGGCAACATGCCGGCAATGCTCGCCGGGATCGCCGTGCTGTTGTTTGTCGCGATCCTGGCGGGATATCCCGCGCTGGTGGGCTGGTTGCAGGCGCGTTTTTTCAAGGACCGCGAATTCCTGCGCCTTGTGCTGATAGTGCCGGCGCTGTGGACGCTGTTTGAATGGGTACGCAGCTGGTTCCTTTCCGGTTTCCCCTGGCTGCACCTCGGTTACAGCCAGGTCGACAGCCCCTTGTCGGGGTATGCGCCGTGGGTCGGCGTCTACGGCGTGAGTTTCGCCGTGGCGCTCAGCGCCGCCCTGCTTGCGCAGGGATGGCGCGAGCGCGGAAAATTCTGGACCCGGTATTTCCCCGTGCTTGTGGTTTTATGGGCGGGCGGGTGGCTCGCCGGCAAGGCGGAGTGGGTGCGGCCGGTGGACGGTGCGATACGCGTGGCGCTGGTGCAAAGCAACGTATCGCTTAGGAACAAATGGTCGCCCGAGTACCGTCAGGCCATCATGGATCGGTATCTTAGCCTGAGCATGCGGGCCCCGGAGGCCAACCTGATTGTCTGGCCGGAATCCGCAATCCCGGGCTATCTCGATGAGATTGAGCCTGAAGTTATGTCTCGCTTGACGAAGATGGCGAACGACCGCGGTACTGATTTTGTG
>WGFP01000181.1 GCA_015492195.1 Acidiferrobacterales bacterium | reverse complement strand
GGATTTTACATCGCGTACAGCAGATTTATCAAATCCGTATACGACTCATCGTCGTAATTGCCGAACCGCAAGGGGATGCCGTTCGGCTCGATACGCGTCACCTTGCCGGGAAGACGGTGTTCGATGGGTTTGCCTTTGTACTGAAACCGCAACACGAATTCAACGTACGCGCCTTCGGAGAAATCCGCGGGATCCATTTCCACGAAGGCCCCGGTGGGACTGAGGTCGCGAATATGCCAGGGAACGGAATAAGTCAGCCCATAATTGACCAGGGCCTCAAGCGGGATCTGCTTGCGCGCATCGCTGCGATACGCAAAAACGGAGCCGTGCGTCTGATCCCCGCGACGCAATCTTTCCTTAACGGCGCGTCCCAACCAGAAATCATCGGGGGCGCTTGGGTGAGAAACTTCGTGGACCGCCGGCTTCCTTTTCATAACCCCTCCAGGTGACGATTAGTGAACAACCGCTACGGTGCTGTACTAAGTATAGTATGGCGTTGACCCTTATTCATCCGACAGGCAGCTCTCGGATGCGTTCCCTATGTTCTATATATACCCCTCCGGGGTGATTCAGTAAATGACATGTACCGTTCAGCGCGCCGATTGCCCATTTCGTCGGCGCTAAGTGCGGGATTCAGGTACGGTATTCCTGCTCCAGGAGTTTGGCGTGGGCCGCCGCCAACCTGGCGACGGGCACCCGCGGCGCGGAACAGGAGACGTAATCCAGACCGATATGATGACAATAGCGTATCGAGGCGGGATGACCGCCGTGCTCGCCGCAGATGCCCACCTTCAGGTCGGGGCGCGATTTCCGCCCCCATTCGACGGTGATGGCCATTAACCGCCCGACGCCCTTCACGTCCAGGACTTCAAACGGATTGTCCTGGAGAATCCCCCTTTCGTTATACAGAGGCAAAAACTTGTTTTCCGCGTCTTCGCGTGAGAAGGAAAACGTGGCCTGGCTCAGGTCGTTGGTGCCGAATGAAAAGAACTCCGCCACGTCGGCCAGATGGCCCGCGCGCATGCAGGCGCGCACCACCTCGATCATGGTGCCGAATTTGTAGTTCACCTTGCGTTTGTGAACGGCGGTGACCTTTTGTTCCACGTCCTTCACGAGGCGCTCCACCCACTTGAGTTCCTGGGAGGTGCAGACCTGGGGCACCATGATCTCAGGATGGACCTCAACCCCCTCCGCCGCACACTCGGCCGTCGCCTCCAGAACCGCCTGGATCTGCATGGTGTAAATCTCCGGATAGGTGATCCCCAACCGCACCCCGCGGTGTCCCAGCATCGGGTTGATCTCGTGGAGGATGCGCACCTTCTTGAGGACCGCCTCTTTCTTATCGATAACCTCGTCCACCAGATCGGCGCTGAGTCCGGCAAGCCCCGCGGTACGTTTCGCCGTATCCGCATCCAGTGACGCGGCCGCTTCGGAGCGCAGCAGTTTCAGCGTCTCGACCAACTCCTCCGCGCCCTGGACGCTGGCGCGCAAGTGACGCAGGTGGTCGAGTTCCTCCATGAGGCGTTGTTCCGAAGGCAGGAACTCATGGATCGGCGGATCCAGCAAGCGAATAGTCACCGGACACGGACTCATCGCCTTGAACAACGCCTTGAAGTCCTCGCGCTGAATGGGCAACAAACGCGCGAGCGCCGCCTGGCGTTGTTCCACGGTGTCGGCGAGGATCAGTTCCAGCACGATGGGCAGGCGGTCGGCGGCGTTGAACATGCGTTCGGTCCGGCACAGACCGATGCCCATGGCGCCGTACTTGCGCGCGCGCACCGCGTCTTCCGGCGTGTCCGCGTTGGCCATGACCTTCAACCGCGCGATGTCATCGGCCCAACTCAGGAGGGTTACCAGCTCCGAGGAGAATTCCGACTCGATGGTCGCCACCTCACCTTGATAGACCTTGCCGGTCGTGCCGTCGAGGGTAATGATATCCCCCTCGTGGAGTACCGTGCCGTTCACCACGGCGCGCTTGCGGCGGGTGTCCACGTGAATGCCCTCGGCGCCGGCGACACAGGGCTTGCCCATTCCGCGCGCCACCACCGCCGCGTGCGAGGTCTTGCCGCCGCGGCTGGTCAGGATACCCTGGGCGGCGAAGAAGCCGTGGATATCTTCCGGCTTGGTCTCCTCACGCACCAGGATCACCTTTTCGCCGGCCTTGCCCTGAAGTTCCGCGCGGTCGGCGTCGAACACGATGTGCCCGAAGGCGGCGCCGGGAGATGCCGCCAGCCCCTGGGCCAAAAACTTCGCCGGGGAGTCGGGATCCAGACGGGGGTAGAGAAGCTGTTCCAAGTCGGTCGGATTGATCCGCAGCAACGCCTGTTCCTTGCTGATCAAGCCTTCCTGTTGCATCTCCACCGAGGTGCGCACCATGGCGCTGGCGTTCATCTTGCCGTTACGCGTCTGCAGGCAGTACAGCGTGCCGCGCTCGATGGTGAACTCGAAATCCTGGACCTCGCGGTAGTGGGCCTCCAGCTTGCTGCGCAGTTCCTCCAACTGGCGGTACAGCTCCGGCGCCTCGTTGGCCATGGCCTGAATGGGTTTGGGCGTACGAATGCCGGCAACCACGTCCTCCCCCTGGGCGTTCACCAGGTACTCGCCGTAAAGCACGTTTTCCCCCGTGGCGGGATTGCGCGTGAACGCCACCCCGGTGGAGCTGTCGTCCCCCATATTGCCGAATACCATCGCCACCACGTTGACGGCGGTGCCGTTGGCGATATCCGGGGTAATATGAAATTCCCGCCGGTAGTCGACGGCGCGCTTGCCCATCCAGGAGTCGAACACCGCCTTGATCGCAACCGTCAGCTGTTCGTAGACATCTTCCGGAAAAGGCTTCCCCGTGTATTCTTTGACCACCGCGAGAAACATTTCGCTGACCTCTTTCAAGTCGGCGGCGCTTAAATCGATATCCGCCTGCGCGCCGACGCGGTCCTTGATCGCCTCAAACTGCTCATCGAATTTCTCATCCGGAATACCCAGGGCCACCTTGCCGAACAATTGAATAAACCGGCGGTAGGCGTCGTAGCTGAAACGCTCGTTACCCGTCTGTTTGATCAGTCCCGGCAGGGTTTGCGCATTCAGGCCCAAATTAAGAATGGTGTCCATCATGCCGGGCATGGAGATGGCCGAACCGGAGCGCACCGACACCAGCAGCGGATTGTCGGCGTCCCCGAAGCCCTTTCCCGTCGCCCGTTCCAGGGCCGCGATGTGATTCCGGACATCGTCCATGAGTCCATTCGGGAGGGTTTTGCTTGGTGAGTCCAGGTAGGCGAGGCAGGCCTCGGTGCTGATCACAAAGCCGGGAGGGACGTTTAGACCGATTTGGGTCATCTCGCAGAGGTTGGCCCCTTTTCCTCCCAGGAGCTTCTTGTTCTTGCCGTCGCCGTCGGTGAAGGCGTAGACGTACTTTTTTAGTTGCGCACTGGCTGGCATCGACATACTCCGCGAGCAAGGAAACTACCTACTCATCCGTTACGCACCCCTCCGACGCATCTCTGACATTCTTTATGTACTTGTACAACGTGCCGCGCGTGGCTTTGTAGGGCGGCATTTTCCAGCTCGATTTACGTTTGGCCAATTCATCGGCATTCAGATCCACGCTCAAGGTACGGTTCTTGACGTCAATAGTAATGATATCGCCATCCCTGATAAGCGCAATCGGACCCCCCTCCTGGGCCTCGGGCACGACGTGGCCGATGATGAACCCGTGCGAACCGCCGGAAAAACGGCCGTCGGTAATCAGCGCGACGTCGCCGCCCAGGCCTGCGCCCATCATGGCGGAGGTGGGCGTCAACATCTCGGGCATGCCGGGCCCGCCCTTGGGGCCTTCGTAGCGGATCACCACCACGTCGCCCTTGTGTATCTTACGCTTCTCCAACGCTTCCAGCATGTCCTCTTCCGAGTCGTACACCCTGGCGGGACCGGAGAATTGCTCCCCCTCCTTGCCCGTGATCTTGGCGACCGCCCCGCCGGGAGCCAGGTTGCCCTTGAGAATCTGAATATGACCGGTCGCCTTGATCGGTTTGTCGAGCGGGCGCATAACATCCTGGCCCCGGCTTAATCCCGGGACATCTTTCAGGTTCTCGGCAAGGGTCTTGCCGGTCACCGTCAGGCAATCACCGTTCATCAGGCCCGCCTCAAGCAGGTATTTCATCACTGCGGGAACACCGCCGACGTTGTGCAGGTCCTCCATCACGTACTTGCCGCTCGGTTTCAGGTCAGCGAGGTACGGCACGCGGTCGCTGACCGCCTGAAAATCGTCAACCGTAAGCGGAACATCGACCGCGCGCGCCATGGCGATCAAATGCAACACGGCGTTGGTGGAGCCGCCCAGGGCCATCACCACGACCATCGCGTTCTCGAAGGCCTCGCGCGTCATGATGTCGCGCGGCTTGATGTCTTTTTCCAAAAGATTCTTGACGGCGTTACCGGCGCGCACGCATTCATCGAGCTTGCCGGCATCCGTCGCCGGCGTGGAGGAACTGTAAGGCAAGGACATGCCGAGCGCCTCGATGGCGCTGGCCATGGTGTTGGCGGTGTACATGCCGCCGCAGGCGCCGGCGCCGGGACAGGCGTGTCTCACGATTTCCTTGCGCGTGTCGTCGTTGATCTTGCCCGCGATAAATTCGCCGTAACTCTGAAACGCCGAAATAATATCGAGGGTTTTATGATCCATATGCCCCGGCTTGATGGTCCCGCCGTAGATCATGAGCGACGGGCGATTGAGTCGGCCCATAGCCATCAGGCACCCGGGCATGTTCTTGTCGCAGCCGGGGATGGTGATGCAGGCGTCGTACCACTGGGCGCCCATCACGGTTTCGATGGAATCGGCAATCAGGTCGCGCGATTGTAGCGAATAGCTC
>WGFP01000180.1 GCA_015492195.1 Acidiferrobacterales bacterium | reverse complement strand
GTTAGAGAACAAAACCGTCGCCCGACCCTACGCCGAAGCGGTATTTCGGCTGGCCCAGGAGCGCGGCGAATTGAAACAGTGGTCGGAGATGCTCGCCTTGGTCGCAACCGTGGCCGCGGATGAGGGCATCGCGCGGCTCATATTTGATCCGAACGTCGGACGCGACCGTCTGACCGACCTGTTTCTGGAAATCTGCGGACAGCATCTGAACAAGGAGGCGGCGAATTTTGTCCGCCTTTTGATTGAAAACCGTCGCCTCACCTTGTTGTCGGAAATCGTGACCTTGTTTGAACAATTGAAGGGCCAGGCGGAAGGCCGGCTTGATGCCACCGTGCTTTCGGCCTTTCCGCTTGATGACTCGCAGAAACGCAAAATCGAACAGGCCCTGAAACGGAAACTCGGGCGTGAAATCAATCTTAAGTCGGCGGAGGACAAGACCCTCGTCGGCGGCATCGTCATTCGCGCCGGGGACCTGGTGATTGACGGCTCGGTGAGCGGCCGCCTGCAAGCATTGTCGTCGCACCTGATTCATTAATTTTTTGGGATTCACAACGATGCAGCAATTAAATCCTTCCGAAATCAGCGACCTGATTAAAAGCAGGATCGAAAAATTTGAAACCGGGGTTACTGCGCGTACCGAAGGTACCGTAGTAGGGCTCACCGACGGCATCGTTCGCCTCCACGGGCTGTCGGACGTGATGCAGGGGGAGATGATCGAATTTCCCGGCAACACCTTCGGACTCGCGCTGAACCTGGAGCGCGACTCGGTCGGCGCCGTGATCATGGGTGAGTATAAACATATTACCGAGGGCGACAGCGTCAAATGCACCGGCCGCATCCTGGAGGTGCCGGTGGGGGAGGCGCTGATCGGGCGCGTGGTCGACGCCCTCGGCAATCCCATCGACGGGCGCGGCGCCATCAAGACGGACGAGACCTCGCCGATTGAGAAAATTGCCCCCGGCGTGATCGCGCGCCAGTCAGTGAGCGAGCCGGTGCAGACCGGCCTGAAATCCATCGACTCCATGGTGCCCGTCGGCCGCGGTCAACGCGAGCTTATTATTGGCGACCGCCAGACCGGCAAGACCGCGTTGGCCATCGACACCATCATCAACCAAAAGGGCGCCGACCTCGTGTGCATCTACGTGGCCATCGGGCAAAAGGCATCCTCGGTGGCGAACGTGGTGCGCAAGCTCGAGGAATACGGCGCCATGGCGCACACCATCGTGGTCGCCGCCACCGCCGCCGAATCCGCGGCGATGCAATACATCGCGCCTTACAGCGGCTGTACCATGGGCGAGTATTTCCGCGACACCGGCCGCGACGCCCTGATCATCTACGACGACCTCACCAAGCAGGCGTGGGCCTACCGCCAGATCTCTTTGTTGCTGCGCCGCCCGCCCGGGCGCGAGGCCTATCCCGGCGACGTGTTTTACCTGCACTCGCGGCTCTTGGAGCGCGCCGCGCGCGTGAACGCCGATTACGTGGAAAAGGTCACCCACGGCAAGGTCAAGGGCAAAACCGGCTCGCTGACGGCGTTGCCCATTATTGAAACCCAGGCCGGTGACGTGTCGGCGTTCGTGCCGACCAACGTCATTTCCATCACCGACGGTCAGATTTTCCTTGAGACCGACCTGTTCAACGCCGGTGTCCGGCCGGCGATCAACGCCGGGCTGTCGGTGTCGCGCGTCGGCGGCGCCGCCCAGACGCCGATCATCAAAAAGCTCGGCGGCGGCGTGCGCCTGGCGCTGGCGCAGTACCGCGAGCTTGCGGCCTTCGCCCAATTCGCCTCCGACCTCGACGCCGCCACGCGTAAGCAGCTGGAGCGCGGCCAACGCATCACCGAACTCATGAAGCAGCCGCAGTATACGCCCATGACCGTGGCGCAGATGGCGGTGTCGTTGTTTGCCGCCAACGAGGGTTTTCTTGACGACGTGGAAGTCGCCAAGGTGCGCGCGTTCGAAGACGCGCTGCACTCCTACGTGAAGTCGGAACACGCGGCGTTGGTAGAAAAAATCAACCAGAAGCCCGAGTACACGGACGAGGTGGCGGGGCAACTGCGCAAGGCGCTTGAGGATTTCAAGGCGCATCACACCTGGTAGACCGGGAGTCGTTATGGCCGTCGGCAAAGAAATACGCAAACAGATCAAAAGCATCCAGAACACGCAGAAGATAACGCGTGCCATGGAGATGGTTGCGGCGAGCAAGATGCGCAAGGCGCAGGAGCGCATGCAGACGGCGCGCCCCTATGCCCAAAAGATCCGCAACGTGATCCGGCACTTGCACGAGGCGCATCCGGAATACAAGCACCCGTTCGTGCTGGAGCGCGAGACCCGACGCGTCGGCATGATCGTGGTTACTTCGGACCGCGGCCTGTGCGGCGGGCTCAACACCAATCTCCTGCGTACCGCGGTGCAGGCGATGCAGGAATGGCATGAAAAAAACGTCGACGTTGATGTCTGCAATATCGGTTCCAAGGGATTTGCCTTCTATAAGCGCCTGGGTGCGAACATCGTTTCCCACGCCTCGCATCTGGGCGACACCCCGCGCGTGGAAGACTTGATCGGGACGGTCAAGGTGATGCTCGATGCCTATACCGAAGAGAAGCTGGATCGCCTGTTCCTTGTGTACAGCCGATTTGTCAACACAATGTCGCAGCAACCGATGGTCGAACAGTTGCTGCCGTTGCCGCCCGCGGAAGAGGAGCAGTTGAAACACCATTGGGATTACATCTATGAGCCGGAATCCAAAGACGTGCTCGATGACTTATTGACGCGTTACATCGAGGCGCGGGTGTACCGCGGCGTGATGGATAACCTTGCCTGTGAGCAGGCGGCGCGCATGGTGGCGATGAAATCGGCTTCCGACAACGCCGGAAATTTAATCGAAGACTTGAGGCTCAAATACAACAAGGCGCGCCAGGCCGCCATCACCCAGGAGATTTCCGAAATCGTCGCCGGCGCGGCGGCGGTTTAGAGAGAGTTTGTATTAATTTTCAACGCAGAGGCGCAAAGGTTTTGAACGAAAAAGCTTTCTGTTCTCTTTGTGTCTTCGCGTCTTTGCGTCAAACGATCATATACTTTATGGGGTTGAAGAAATGAGTTCCGGAAATATCGTACAAATCATCGGGGCGGTGGTGGACGTGGAGTTTCCACGCGCCGGTCTGCCCAAGGTGTATGACGCGCTTAAGGTCACGGACGCGGACCTGACGCTGGAGGTGCAGCAGCAACTGGGCGACGGGGTGGTGCGGACCATCGCCATGGGTTCCAGCGACGGGCTCAAGCGCGGCCTTGCCGTCACCAACACCGGCGCGCCGATTTCTATTCCGGTCGGGACCAAAACGCTCGGGCGCATCATGGACGTGCTCGGGCGGCCGATCGACGAACAGGGCGACATCGGCGCGGAGAAAACCCTGCCGATCCATCGGCCGGCGCCGACTTTCGAAGAACAGTCGGCCAGCACCGAGCTGCTCGAAACCGGCATCAAGGTGATCGACCTCATGTGTCCGTTCGCCAAGGGCGGCAAGGTGGGCCTGTTCGGCGGCGCCGGCGTGGGCAAGACCGTGGCCATGATGGAGCTCATCCGCAACATCGCGGTTGAGCACACCGGTTATTCGGTGTTCGCCGGCGTCGGCGAGCGTACCCGCGAGGGCAACGACTTCTACCACGAGATGAAGGAAGGCGGCGTGCTGGACAAGGTGGCCCTGGTCTACGGCCAGATGAATGAGCCGCCCGGCAACCGCCTGCGCGTGGGGCTGACGGGACTGACCATCGCCGAGCATTTCCGCGACGAGGGCCGCGACGTGCTGCTCTTTATCGACAACATTTACCGTTACACTCTGGCGGGGGTCGAGGTGTCGGCCCTGCTCGGGCGCATGCCCTCGGCCGTGGGCTATCAGCCGACACTGGCCTCGGAAATGGGGATCCTGCAGGAGCGCATCACCTCCACCAAGAGCGGCTCGATCACCTCGATTCAGGCCGTGTACGTCCCGGCCGACGACCTGACCGACCCCTCGCCGGCCACCACCTTCGCCCACCTGGATGCCACGGTGGTGTTGTCACGCCAGGTGGCCGAGCTCGGCATTTATCCCGCGGTCGATCCCCTGGATTCCACCAGCCGCCAGCTTGATCCGCACATCGTCGGCGAGGAGCATTATCAAACCACGCGCGATGTGCAGTCGACCTTGCAGCGTTATAAGGAGCTTCAGGACATCATCGCCATTCTGGGCATGGACGAGTTGTCCGAAGACGACAAACTGGCGGTGGTGCGCGCCCGCAAAATCCAGCGTTTTCTGTCGCAGCCGTTTTTCGTCGCCGAGGTGTTCACAGGCACGCCGGGCAAATACGTGCCGCTGAAAGAAACCATCCGGGGTTTCCGCGGCATTGTTTCCGGGGAGTACGACCATTTGCCGGAACAGGCCTTCTACATGGTCGGTACCATCGACGAGGCCGTCGAGAAGGCGAAGACGCTTTGAAAAAGCAGTCAGCAATCAGCATTCAGCGGTCAGAAAAACCTGCCCTTCCTATGCTGAGAGCTGACTGCTGAGCGCTGAGAGCTATTACTATGGCCATGACCATACATGTCGACATCGTTTCCGCCGAGGAGGAGATCTACTCCGGCACGGCGGAGATGCTGTTCGCCCCCCTTGCCACCGGCGAGGTCGGCGTGTTGCCGCGCCACGCGCCGTTGCTCGCACGCATGAAGCCCGGCGAAGTGCGTGTACGTACGGGGAGTGAGGAATTGTTCTTCTATGTCTCGGGGGGAATCCTGGAAGTCCAGCCGCATGTGATCACGGTGCTGGCCGACACCGTGGTACGCGCCAAGGATCTGGACGAGGCCGAAGTGCTCAAGGCCAAGGAACGGGCGGAAGCGGCCATGAAAAGCCGCCAGGCGAAAGTCGATTACGCCCGCGCCCAGGCGGAGCTCGCCGAGGCCATGGCGCAACTGCGCGCGATCCAGAAACTGCGGGAGCGCGCCAGGAAATAACCGTCTGCGCAATCAGAAGGACGACATCTTTGGAATACCGGACCTCCCGGTGGCCTATCTGCACGGCTTCGGCAGCACGACCTGTTTTCGAATATAGAACACGTGCCGGAAGGCCAGTCCGTCGGCGGGCGTGTCAAGGTGACGCTTTCACCCAAAGAGGCTTTTGGTGAACGCGACCCGCGCCTGAGCTTCGGGGTGACCGCGCAGGATATCCGCGACACCGCCTCCGAGAAGATTCAAACCGGCCGGCCCAAGGACCCCTCCGCCCATCCAGTAACCGTCACGTATTTTCCCCCTATCGTCAGGGTATGGTTAAATCAACCCATACACCTGACGGACCTATGCCCCTACCCCTCGAAATCATTATCCTGGCCGCCGGCAAGGGCACGCGTATGCATTCGCACCGGCCCAAGGTGTTGCAGGAACTGGGGGGGAGGCCGCTGCTGGCGCACGTGCTGGCCTGCGCCCATGCGCTTGCCCCCGCCGCCGTCCACGTGGTCTATGGTCATGGCGGTGAACGCGTGCCGCGGGCCTTTGCGGATGCCGGGGTGTCCTGGGTGCTGCAAAAGGCCCAGAAGGGGACCGGTCATGCCGTGCGCGAGGCCATGTCCCATGT
The DNA here is from genome assembly GCA_015492195.1 of Acidiferrobacterales bacterium. Taxonomy (GTDB): domain Bacteria; phylum Pseudomonadota; class Gammaproteobacteria; order Acidiferrobacterales; family Sulfurifustaceae; genus S146-88. The sequence continues at coordinate 2,683 of WGFP01000180.1, read as the reverse complement.
TTCCAAGGATGCCTTGGCGCTGGTTTTGTATGGCGATGTCCCCTTGATTGCGCCGGATACCTTGCGCGATCTGGCGGCCGCGGCTTCAAAGGACACGCTCGCCCTGTTGACGGCGGAGCTCCCCGATCCCGGAAACTACGGGCGTATCCTGCGCAACGCCGAGGGGGCGGTGGTCAAGATCGTGGAGCATAAGGATGCCGGCGAGCTAGAGCGTGCCGTTCGCGAGGTTAATACCGGCTTCCTGGCGGCCCCGGCCGAGCGGCTGTCGGCGTGGCTGGCACGCCTTGGCAATGACAATGTCCAGGGCGAGTATTATTTGACTGATATAATAGAGATAGCGGTGGCGGACGGCTTGACCGTTGCCACGCGCCGGCCGCGGTCCGCCTGGGAAATTCTGGGGGTCAACAGCCAACAGGAACTCGCGCAATTGGAGCGCATATACCAGATGCAACAAGCGGAAAAATTGATGCAACAGGGCGTGACCTTGCGCGACCCCGCACGTTTTGATTTGCGCGGTGAACTCAAGGCCGGCCGCGACGTGGTGATCGACGTCAACGTGGTGCTGGAGGGCAAGGTCGTTCTCGGGGACGGCGTCCATATCGGGCCCAACAACGTCATCCGTGACGCCACCATCGGCGCCGGGACGGTGGTTCAGCCGAACTGCGTGATCGAAGAATCGGTCGTCGGCCAGGCGTGTCGCATCGGGCCGTTCGCGCGCCTGCGCCCGGATACCCGCCTCGCCGATCGCGTCCACATCGGCAACTTTGTCGAGGTCAAGAAATCCGACGTGGGCGCGGGAAGCAAGATCAATCATTTGAGTTACATCGGCGACACCACCGTGGGCAAGGATGTCAACATCGGCGCCGGAACGATCACCTGCAATTACGACGGCGCCGACAAACATCGCACCGTGATCGGCGACGGATGTTTCATCGGTTCCAGCACGCAACTGGTGGCCCCGGTGACCGTCGGTGAGGGCGCGACCATCGGCGCCGGTTCCACGATTGTCCAGGACGCGCCTCCCGGCGAGCTGACGTTGAGTCGGGCGGGACAAAAAACCGTGCAAGGCTGGAAACGGCCGGCGAAGAAAGATAAAAGTGGAAAGAGAAAAGAATAAAGGAAATACATGCAAATCGATATAAAAGCTAATAGAGGACTGTTAAGTTTGTTGGCGGTTGCTTTTCTCTTTTCTCTTTTTTCTTTTCTCTCAAGGTTTGAATTATGTGCGGCATAGTCGGTGCGGTGACAAACCGCAACGTGGTACCCATCCTGCTTGAGGGGTTGAAGCGTCTCGAATACCGCGGCTACGATTCGGCCGGCATGGCGGTGCTGGATTCGGGGCATGGCTTTAAGTGCGCGCGCGCCGCGGGCAAGGTGGCGGTGTTGGAGCAGTCCCTGCGGCAACAGAGTTTCGTCGGATCGACCGGCATCGCCCACACCCGTTGGGCGACCCACGGCATGCCCAACGAGAACAACGCCCATCCCCATGTCAGCAACAACGCCATTGCGGTGGTGCATAACGGCATCATTGAAAACCACGAGGCCTTGCGCGCGCGGCTTGAAAAGCTCGGCTATGCCTTCTCTTCCGAGACGGATTCCGAGGTCATCGCCCACCTGATTCATTATCATCTTAAAAAGGAGCGCGACCTTCTCCAGGCGGCACGCGCCGCGATCAATGAGCTGGAGGGGGCCTATGCCTTGGGCATCGTCAACGCGGAGGAACCGGGGCGCCTGGTGGCGGCGCGCAAGGGCAGCCCGTTGCTTATCGGCCTCGGCAGTGAGGGGCATTTTATTGCCTCGGACGCGCTGGCGCTTGCCCCGATCACGCGGCGCGTGATTTATCTCGAAGAAGGCGATGTCGCCGACATGCAGCGCGCCACGTACACGATATACGGCGCCGCGGGGGAAAGGGTCAAACGGCCGGTGCATACTTCCGAGGCCTCGGCCGATGCCGTCAGTCGCGGGCGGTTTCGCAACTACACCCACAAGGAAATTTTTGAACAGCCGCAGGCCGTGGCCGATACCATCGAAGGACGCCTAAGCGGCGATCACGTGCTGGAAGAGGCCTTCGGGGTCGCGGCACCGGCGGTGTTCGATGAGGTCGAGGCCGTACAAATCATCGCCTGCGGCACGAGTTACCACGCGGGCTTGGTCGCGCGTTACTGGCTGGAGTCGCTGGCGAATCTTCCCTGTGACGTGGAGATCGCGAGCGAATTCCGTTACCGCGAGCACGCCGTGCGGCCCCGTACCCTGGTGGTGACGATCTCACAATCCGGCGAAACCGCCGACACCCTCGCCGCCCTGCGCCACGCGCGATCCCTGGGCTATGCCCATGCGCTGTCGATTTGCAATGTCCCGGAAAGCTCGCTGGTGCGGGAATCGGAGCTGGTGTTGCTTACCCGCGCCGGCCCGGAAATCGGCGTGGCGTCGACCAAGGCCTTTACCACCCAGCTTACGTCGCTGTTGCTGCTGGCCGTTTGCCTCGCACGCCACCGTGGTTTGGACAGTGCGACGGAGAAGAAACTGGTGGAGGAACTAAAACAGCTGCCGGGGCGCCTGCGCCGGGTGCTGGAACTGGACGACGAGATCAAGCAACTCTCCGAGCGTTTTGTGAACAAGCAGCACGCGCTGTTTCTCGGGCGCGGTGTGCATTTTCCCATCGCCATGGAAGGGGCGCTCAAGC
>WGFP01000179.1 GCA_015492195.1 Acidiferrobacterales bacterium | reverse complement strand
GTCCTGGATCTTATTAATCCGAGCCCGCTGCTGGTCAGTAAGATCCAGCATCCGGATGGCACTCATGTCCATGCCGCCCATCATACCCATACCGCTTCCCATAATACCGTGGCCGCCCATCATGCCGCCGCCCATGCCCATCATGCCGGAACCGCCCATGCCGTAGCCCCTACTGTAACCGTGACCCATACCGTAACCGGGGGCCTGCCCTTGTTTCTTGCCCGTTACCCCGTGACCCATACCGTAACCGGGGGCTTGTCCCTGTTTCTTACTCGTTACTCCGTGACCCGCCATGTGATCGTCATCCTGGGCTTGGGATATTAAGGGTAAGCCGCCGAGCCCCAAGGCAACGAATCCGACGAGTGTTAAGGCCGTTATGGTCTTCCTGTTCATGATTCACCTCCGTAAATTGAATTGAATACTTCTGGTAACACGCGCACTCGCCCCTCCTCCCGGTAACTAGGGTGTGCGGTTGATTAAACACCGTTCCATTCGGCATTTTCTTGACGGACGTCAAATATCCGCCCGCTTTCGGTATAGGAAACATTTCCCCTACCCATCAAAGACCTCAATTTACAACCTGTATACAAGGTGCAGGTCAAGCATTTTGATGTGCCGGGCCGGTGGACTCAATCAAGCGGCATACGGAATCGCCGTCCGGCAGACTGTCCGGCATCTTCTCCCACTGCTTTAATGCGTGCTCCATCCGTGCCTGGAGCGCCACAAGCTCATCAAGTTTGCGTCGATTTTCGACGATGCGTCGCCGTAGAATCGTGCGCACGTGGTGGCACGGCGATTTGCCTTGGCCGCTTTCCTCGAGAATTTTCCCGATTTCGTCCAACGTAAAGCCAAGGTTCTGGGCCTGCCGTATGAACTGAAGCCGTGATATATCGGCATGCGAAAACAGTTTATAACCGTTTTCCGGATGGCGGGCCGGAACGAGCAGGCCGATTCGCGCGTAGTAGCGCACAACATGGGGTTCTACTCCGCCCCGTTTGGAGAGTTGACTGACTGTCATCATAATCATGACTCCTTTTAGATTTCGGTAAGTTAGATTGCATGCAAGACAACGCGCGTCATCAAACATGCTGCAAGCAATGAAGCATTCCGCCGGAAACATATTTAATTTAAGGAGCGGAACTGCTCCACAACCCGGCAGAACACCCTCAGGCTACTGCCGCCCCGGAATTAAATAAGAAAATGCTCGAAGCGCAGGTAAAGCGGTAACGACGACGGTGGAGAATGATAAAAATGAAGGTTTATTGAAGAAGGCGACACGGAAAGAGAAGCATGAAACAACCTTCCCGTCCTTGGTACGGTCTGCGGATCGGGGCCGTACGGCAGGGCGCCGGACACGGCCTTAATGCCGTTGTCTGCGCCGTTCGCCCATTTGTCGCAATCAACCGGAGAGCTGTGCCGGTGAGACGTGATATCGCCGACATGACGATGATCCAGTTCCGAAACGGTTACGGCCTCCTCGAAAGCGGCCGCAAATGATTCGCAGTAAGGCGCCAACGTCAGCACCAGAAAAAGCGCCGCCCATCCCACAAATAATTGGGACACGCCCGCTCTGCGACGTCTGAAAATCAATCTCTTAGTTTCCATATTGCATAAGCTTTAATTCTCCGGCCATATCTAACGGTATGTCTCCGGAGATGCAGTCACTTGAGGCTGTCTCGCACGCGTTCGAGCCGCGTGCGCGCCTCGTTGGCGATTTCACTGACTTCGGATTTGTCCGAGAGCTTGGAAATGATCATCGGATCCAAGAAACCGATCGTCACCTTGCCGTCCGCCTCCTCGCGCACAACGACATTACACGGCAACAGGAGTCCGATATCCGGATCCGCCGTCAAGGCGCGGTGGGCGAGCTCGGGATTGCACGCCCCGAGAATCCGGTACGGGCGCCCATCTATCCCCAGTTTGGCCTTCAAGGTCGCCTGAACGTCGATTTCGGTGAGTATGCCGAAACCCTCGGCCTTGAGGGCTTCGGTGACACGCTGCACCGCCGAGTCGAGATTACCGGCCACCTGAATGTTGATTCCATACATAATTTCTTTTCCTTTTCTTTGTTCCTAAAGATATAAATGAAACTTTTACCCCGGATATGCCCGGGGCGCTTTGACACAGGTCAATATTCCCCGGTTTTGCATACGCATAACCGGTTTTTGCGCCTATTTACCGGAACCGCTGAGCAGATATTTGATCAAGGCGGCGATGACCAATATTACGATGATCCATATTGCAATGCCCATCAGCATATTTCCTGAAACTGGATACCCTGTCACCCTCAGCGGCGTCACTCAACCTTTTGAGTCGGACTGCGCTACATTGGCCTTGCGCCAGCGCTCATAAACATCCGTCGGCCATAGCGCCTGAAACCAGGTAATGATGTCTTCAATTTCCTGGTCGTTCAGGCGCCCTTTCCACCCGGGCATCACCGCCTTGCCTTTTCGTTTTACGCCGCGTTTGATGACGGCAACGAGTTCCTTTTTGGTGCGCTTCCAGTCATTGCCGGTGCCGTTCAGCGGCGGTGCCGCGACCACGCCGGGCGTCAGCCAGTCCGGATGACCCTGGGCCTCCGGCCCGTGGCATTGGGCGCAGTGTTCCTGAAAGAGTTTGGCCCCGCGGACCACGCTATCCACGGAATAAAGCCGTTTGTCCGAAGGCGTCGCCTGTGTGAGATTCACGCCGGATGATTCCGGTGCCTGCTTCTCGCACGCGACAACCAACAACATCCCGATTATCGCCAGTATCCTCACGTGCTTCATTATGATTACCCTTTCTTTGAGCCTCCAAAATCAGGTAATCATAATCGGTGGACGCCATAAAGAAAATCAATCATACGGCCTTTCAGCGCACGGGTTTGTCCGCCACGGCCCTTTTCTTGGTCCAACGCCGCGCCATAGCGGTCCGTTGATCTCCTTCTGCCGCCATTCCGTCCGCCCTGGATTCATTACTCCGTGACACGAAGCCCGGTTCTGTCGGTAGACGCCCACATCGCGCATCACCGTGGTGAAGTCATACCACGATTTACAACCCCCCGTTTGCGAGTGACGCCGGGGCAGACACAAATCCTGTCATTTATCGGCGGTCACGGTGCCGGAATGATTCATCTTCGCTTCCGGCTTCGGCAGACGCTGTCCTACACTCGTTGACACCATGGCGTCTCGGAACCGTCCATCTCCACCTAGCCGCGGTGGTGGTCGTCCGAATCATGTTTTTCGTCTTTGTGGGGATGCTCTTCCTTTAGTGCGGGCAATCCCTTCTTCAGGTAATTCACAACGTCCCAAATTTGATTTTCGCTGAGACTGCCTTTCCATGACGGCATGGCGCCGCGACCATTGGCAATCTTCCAGGCCAAGTCGCCGTCCGAGTGTTGCGGCGCCATGGTCACCAAGTCGGTGGGCCGTGGATTGAGGGCTGCACCGACCGGTCCGTCGCCGCGACCCTTGGACCCATGGCAGGAAACGCAATATTGACTGTAAAGTTTCGCGCCACGCTGAATGGAGGACTCGGTGGCAGCTACCGGGTTGGGACGGCGTGCGGCCTTCTCAGGCGCCATCCAGTGAACTACCGCACCCCCACGGTCGTGCGCTTTCCCGTGATGACCGGCATCCCCGTTGGCCAGCGCAAATGTCGACAAAACCAACGCCGTAACGGCAAAAAGACTAAAGGAAATAAACCGCATCGTTTGGCTCCTCGTTTTGCAAGAAAAACAATCCCTCCCCGCCGGGCGGGGAGGTCATTGTTCATTGATGTTAGTGTCCATTCCGGATAAAGGTACATGGCGCCTCCGCCGCGCGTCCGTACGGCAGGGCTCAACGCTTAGAACCAGAAACGCACCCCGGCGACGACCCGAGACTCGTCGGTATCTTTGCCGGCCGCACGCACCAAATCCTTCGTTCCTCCGAACTTGCGCGCGCGCTCGATACCGACATAAGGAGCGAATTCCCGGCGAATTTCATAGCGTAAGCGCAGGCCCATCGTCACATCGGACAACCCGGAACCCAATTCACGCGCGGCGTCGCGCTTGCCGTAGAAATTCGCTTCGATACGGGGTTGCAGAATCAACCTCTGCGTGAGCAGCAGCTCATACTCCGCGTCGAACCGCAGCGCACTACGTCCGTCCTCGCCAAAATAAGCGGTGGCCTCCGTTTCAAACCAGTAAGGCGCAAGCCCCTGAACGCCGAACGCAACCCAGGTCCGGCTCGGGTCTACGCCGCTGTCATGGCGCACACCGAGCTGCACGTCCCAGAACGCGGCCACGGCATGTCCCCACAGAAGTTCTGTACGCGCTTCCTGAAGTTTGCCGCCGTCGATATCGCCCTCGGCCTTTAGCACGGCGCGGTCATAATTACGCCCAAACCAGGCCTGCATATCGTACGCTATCGAGGTGTTTTTGTCGGTACGTACGCTTTCGAGCTGATCAACCAGGAGCAAGCCGAAATTGTGCTCATCGGCAAGCCGTGGTCGCATCGAACCAAGGTTGTAGCCGCCGGAGTATGCATGCGGATCGCGGGCGTCGGGCGGAGGCGATCCGCCTTGCATTGATCCGTGTCCCATACCGGCACCATCGTTTTTCTTGCCGGACATATCGCGATTCATGTGCCCCGCGGGAGCGGAAGACGCACCGTGACCCGCGTGGGGATCATCCGACGTCTTTGGATCCTGCGCCCAGGCAGGAGAAAGATTAAGCCCTGCAATAATAAGGAGAGCGATCATAATTAATCGGTTGTGCATCGTCGTTGTTTCCTTCTGCTGTGTTTGGTTACGCCGGCCTCAAGCCACGACCACTTCGCGGAACATGCCCGCATCCATGTGGTATAAGAGATGGCAATGCCATGCCCAACGTCCCAGGGCGTCGGCGGTGACGAGGAAGCTGACGCGTTGCGCCGGCTGTACACTGATAGTGTGCTTGCGCACCTGAAAGCGTCCGTCGGGATTTTCCAGTTCGCTCCACATGCCGTGGAGGTGCATGGGATGGGTCATCATGGTGTCGTTGACCAGGACCACTCGCAGACGCTCATTGTGGCGGAAATGCACGGGCGTGGATTTGCCGAATTCCAGCCCGTCGAACGACCAGGTGTAACGCTCCATGTTGCCGGTCAGATGCAGCTCGATCTCCCGCTCCGCGCCTCGACGGTCGAGCGGCCCGCCGATCGTGTGCGTATCGGCATAGGTAAGCACGCGGCGGCCGTTGTTGCGCAAACCGATGCCCGGGTCATCCAGATTGGTGCGCGGTGTGTCGACGCGCATGTCCACGCTCGGTCCGTATTCGGTCCTGGCGTGGCGCACGCGCACCTTACCGCCGCCCATGACGTGGGCACTGTGATCCATGGCCATACCACCGTGACCGCCGTGTTTCATGGCGCCCATTCCGCCGCCCATGTCGCCCATCATGTCCGTCATGGTGAGCCATTCGGGCTTGTCCAGCGCCGGCACCGGCGCCGTCATGCCGGCGCGGGTCGCCAACGTGCCGCGGGCGTAACCGGTGCGGTCCATTGACTGGGCGAAGATGGTATAGGCCTCGTCCTTGGGCGTGACGATCACGTCATAGGTCTCAGAGACGCCGATGCGGATCTCATCGACCGTGACCGGTTCGATGTTCTGACCGTCGGTCTGTACCACGGTCATTTTGAGTCCGGGAATGCGCACGTCGAAAAAACTCTGGGCGCCGCTGTTGATGAAACGCAGCCGCACCCGCTCTCCGGGTCGGAACAGCCCCGTCCAGTTTCCGCTCGGGGTCGTACCGTTCATAAGGTAGGTGTAGGTGTAAGCGGAGATGTCGGCCAGATCGGTCGGGCTCATGCGCATCTGATTCCACATGCGCCGTTTGGCGAGCGCGGCGGACAGACCTTCGTTGCTCACGTCGCGAAAGAAATCAGGAACCGTGGGCTGGTTAAAATTGAAGTAATCGCCCTGCTTCTTGAGCTTGGCAAACACTTTGTGCGGATCCTCGTCGGTCCAATCGGACAACTGCACCACGTAGTCACGATCGACGCGCATAAATTCGGTGGCGTCCGGATCGATAATGATGGCGCCGTACATGCCGGTCTGTTCCTGAAAACCGGTATGCGAGTGATACCAGTAAGTGCCCGTCTGCTGCACCTTGAAACGGTAGGTGAAGGTTTCTCCGGGCGCTATGCCCTCGAAACTGATGCCCGGCACCCCGTCCATCTGGTAGGGCAGGATCAGGCCGTGCCAATGGATGGACGTGGATGTACGCATGCGGTTGGTAACCCGCAGCGTTACCGTATCACCTTGGCGCCAACGCAACGTCGGCGCCGGGATCGAGCCGTTGATGGTGGTGGCCATGCGTGGGCGTCCCGTGAAATTGACCGGTGTTTCCGCAATCGTGAGATCGAATTCCTTGCCGGTAAGCACCGGGGCAGTGCCCGTCGCGGTGTCGGCCGGCCGCGCCCAGGCCGGTTTGACCCAGGGCGACAATCCCAGCAAAACACCGCCGGCGGCCAGGCCCTGGAGAAACCGCCGGCGCGGCAGATTCAAAGAAGTATATGGAGGTTGATAAATTCGCTTCATCTCGGCTTATCCTCTTCTGCTAAGGGTGAATCCTGCGCCCATCGGCGACAATCTTAATAGAGAAGTCACATCGTAACAGCACAATGCTCTCCCATATAAAACTTAATTAGAATGCACGCGCACTACGCACGCGTGATGGAACGCCTTAAGGCGTCAAAACAGAATGGCTAGATGGTTCGTGGAGGACGATGGTGCGCGGCGACTCCCAGTAAAGCGTGAAGCCGCTGCACTATGGGAACTTGGATGGGATGAAGATAGGTTGAATATGGAAAGATCATCAGCGCCGCGGTAAAACACTGGGCGCAGGCGGTACAACACTGACCGTTGCAGGGATCATGCTGATCGTAAACCGCTCCTGCGTCGACGGCATCCGCATGGGCGACATGCAAAGCTTGATCGCCACCTAGCTGGGAAACAAAGGCCGTGGCCGGGATAACCGGTGCAAACACCAATGCCACAGCAAATGCCAGGAAAATAATAAGACGCGGCAGCGGTTTCAATACAAACATTGCTTCACGTTGAGATTATCCAAGGATAAAAACGCCCGGAGTTTACATATATTTACCTGTTTACGCCACACAAAACCGTATTATTACTACGGTGATATGACCATGAATTTAGGCGGGAGTTCCGGGGGGCACGGCGCTGAACCCTGCCATTGCCCGTAATACAAATCACGCATTTGGCTTATGTTTCTGTGGTACCGAGCGGGGGCATGGTCTGTGAGCCGATATCCCAAGATCTTCATGATTCTTTTCCCATCAGTCGGGCCTGCGCCTCGCGGTATTTTTCCGCCGTTTTCGCCGTCACATCAGGCGTCAACGCCGGGGCCGGCGGTTTCTTGTCCCAGCCGACGCCTTCCAGGTAATCGCGAACATATTGTTTGTCGAAGCTCGGCGGACTGATGCCCGGTCGGTAAGAATCCGCCGGCCAAAAACGCGAAGAATCGGGGGTCAACACCTCGTCAATCAAAAAAAGTCGGTCGTCGTCGTCCACGCCGAATTCAAATTTGGTGTCGGCAATGATAATACCGCGTTTGCGGGCGTATTCCGCGGCTTCCTGATAGATACGCAGGCTTATGTCGCGCACCTGTTTCGCACGCGCGCGTCCGATCAGTTCCACGGTTTTGTCAAAATCGATGTTTTCATCGTGATCGCCCACCGCCGCCTTGGTAGAAGGCGTGTAGATGGGCTGCGGCAATTTGTCGGCCTGCCTGAGTCCTGTGGGGAGCTTGATGCCGCACACGGCACCGGTTTTTTGGTAGTCTTTCCAGCCGGAGCCGATCAGGTATCCGCGTACGATGGCCTCGATCGGCAGCGGTTTGAGTTTTTTCACCATCACGGCGCGCCCTTCCGCCTTCGTGCGTTCCTTGACATCGGGCAACACCTTCTCCAGCGGGAACTCACTCAGGTGGTTGAGAATGATATGGCGCGTACGGTTGAACCAGAAATTGGACAACGACGTTAATACTATTCCCTTACCCGGGATCGGTGTCGGCAGAACCACATCGAACGCCGAGATGCGATCCGTAGTAATGATCAATAAATGATCCTTGCCGACGGCGTAGATGTCCCGTACTTTGCCTTGGTGAACAATGGGCAGGCTTTTAATTTCAAAGTGCGTTGATGTATCAGGCATTGTTACTCGCTTGATGTATTTAAGAGACAACAAAAAACAATTTTAGTCGGGGATCGACTCTTCGGCGACCGTTGCGAAAAAAGAAAATCATCGCAATGGTTTACGTCCCGGCGTAAGATGCGGCAGCGCTACGTAAGGCACTGCGCCGCTGATCCGGGGTGGAATTCCATTGGTCTGCCCTCTATTGTTCTAGTTATATAAATAATCTAGCAATGTATAGTATG
>WGFP01000178.1 GCA_015492195.1 Acidiferrobacterales bacterium | reverse complement strand
GCCCCGATGCCAATGATCAGCAGAACCTGCAAAAATTATTGGCCGACCTTGCCGACGTTCCCGAAACCAAACGGAGTGCGCGCTTTCAATGCCTCATGGTTTACCTTCGGGACGAATTCGACCCCACTCCGATTATTTGCCAGGGTACCTGGGAGGGCCGGATCTTATTTGAGCCGCGCGGTACACACGGTTTCGGTTACGATCCCATTTTCTACGTTCCCACTCACGACCGCGCCTCGGCAGAACTGCCGCCGGAAGTGAAAAACCAACTGAGCCACCGGGGACAGGCCCTGCGCAAACTGGCCGCCGCCCTGCGCACGGCCCACGCGTGACATTGATTCACACTTCCAGTTCGTAACCGGCGCTGCGCACTTCTCTACAGGGACAATCAAGCCGGTGGTGTCAGGTTCAGCTTTCCCACCGCCTCGGTGACGTCCTCGGGCCAGATAAAGATACGATTATAAGGTTTCACCTTGTAGTAATCCTGGGGGTGGTATATTTCTCGGGTGGTCATGTCCACGCAGTAACGTCCCACCCAACCGTAGCGTTCGCGCGAGCCAAGCTTTTCGCCCTTGACCAACTTACGGGTGACCTCCCACAGCCTGTAGCACATGCGGAACTCGTAGCCGGTCAGCGCCATCGGGTCGGACCAGGCTCCTTTTTTGTTTTCAAAGGCGTCCTCCGCGGCTTCTTGCAGCATGATGAGATCCCTGTACTTGGGCAGGCTCGGGAAAATCGGAAACGAGGCCGCCCAGCCGGATGCGATCATCAGCAGGTTAAAGGTCGCCCGGTCTTTATACGACATCGTGGAAAGCTCTTTCTTGCTGTACGAGGGCGACATGTAGGCGAGCAGTCTCCCGTATTGGTCGAAGCGTTCGTCGGCGGCCTGGAGGAACACCGACCGTTTCTTGCCGTTGGGTTTGGTGAGTTTCTGATCCAGCAACTTTTGAAATTCCGTGGTGGCCGCCTCGCCCTGCTGCTTCTGCAGGGTGCCCGCATTCCCCGTGGCAAGCTTCGGGTGCAAATGCGCGCCCAACCCCGCATTGACGGGGGCCTTGCCCGCCTGGATCCAATCAGCGAGGTCTTTCAGTCTGGCGTCGTGCTTTGAGGGGTCCTGGTTGCCCGGATAATGCACCTCCGGGGTATCGATGCTGAGCATGCGAATGGAAACGGAGACATAAGGGGTATCTCCATCGGTGATGCGGTTGAGTCTCTTCTTGCCCAGCGAATCGAGCTCAAAACCGGCGGGGTCCCAGAACAATTTCACTTTTGCCATCGAAGCCTCCTTGCAAGGGGTGGATCTTTCTGTGATTAAAATATTATGTTCTGTATTATTACAAAGGATCCCGCCGTGGGCGATGCAATTTTACGAACCGGTGCCCGGCCAATGAGTTTTGAATTTAGAAGTGGTAGTAAAGATGCGCCGTTTACGGAGCCCATGATGTTCAATTTCGCCGTTCTCCCCCCTTTGTCTCTGTACATTCATGTGCCCTGGTGTGTGCGCAAATGCCCGTATTGCGATTTCAATTCCCACGAGGCCCGTGCCGCGATCCCGGAACGGGCCTATATCGACGCCCTGCTGCGCGACCTGGAGCGGGAGCTGCCGCGGGTGTGGGGAAGAACGGTGCACACGGTGTTCCTCGGCGGCGGAACCCCAAGCCTGTTTTCACCGGAGGCGGTTGACCGGCTGTTGGCCGGCGTACGCGTACGCGTGCCGCTCGCGCCCGATGCCGAGGTTACCCTGGAGGCCAATCCGGGCACGGTCGATATAGAACGCTTCCAGGGTTTTCGTGACGCGGGCGTCAACCGCCTGTCCATCGGTATCCAGAGCTTCGACCCGGAAAAACTGCAAACGCTCGGGCGCATCCACGGGCGTGCCGAGGCCCTCCAAGCCGCCGAGGCCGCCCGCGTGGCGGGATTTGAAAACATCAATCTGGATTTGATGTACGGCCTGCCGCGGCAAACGGTGGAGCAGGCGCTCGCCGATGTCCAGACGGCGGTCGCCATACAACCGGCCCATCTATCGGTATATCAACTCACTATCGAGCCGAATACCCTGTTTCATGCCAAACCGCCCGTGCTGCCGGATGACGACACGAGCTGGGAAATGCAAAACCAAATCCAAGACCTGCTCGCGGAGCAAGGATATAAGCAGTACGAGGTCTCCGCCTATGCCAAACCCGGCTACGAATGCCGGCATAATCTTAATTACTGGCGCTTCGGCGATTACCTCGGCATCGGCGCCGGCGCTCACGGCAAGATCACCGGCACACAAGGCATCACGCGTCTCTGGAAAACGAAGCATCCCGGTAACTATATGGAGAAAGCAGGCACATCCGCCGCCCTCGGCGGCATCCATAACCTCGCGCCTCAAGACGCGGCGGCGGAATTTTTGTTGAACGCCTTGCGGCTGACGCAAGGGTTTGCTTCCTCGCTGTTTCAGGAACGGACCGGCTTGGCTCTATCAATAGTTGAGGAATCCCTGCGTCTGGCGGAAACAAAGGGGCTGTTAAACCGGGATCACGCAACCATCCGGCCGACGGAATTGGGCAGGCGCTTTCTGAATGACCTGCAAGTGCTGTTTCTTCCGGAAACATCAAGACATCAAACGCGGTTTGTCGCTCATGGGTAGCTCTCCGATGCATCCGCCTGCATTGTTCACATTCTAATGAAAACGCAAGATCAGGTTACAGCAAATTCCACGCAAAAACGCATTGTGCTTTTCGCTATTTCCGGTGCGGTCATAGTGATTATCGTTGCGGCCGTTTTTTTCTTCGCGGCGCCGGCGCGGCAACCCGCGCCGACGGTGGAATTCACTTTGCTTGACGGCAATAAACTTTCGCTCGCCGAATTACGCAACCGGCCGGTGCTGGTTAGCTTCTGGGCCACCAGTTGTCCGCCCTGTGTCGAAGAAGTGTCGGACCTCATCGCGCTGTACCGGGAACTGCACCCACGGGGATTGGAATTCATCGCCGTCGCCATGCCCTACGATCCGCCGAGCCACGTGCTGGCATTCAGCCGCCGTTACCGGATTCCCTATCCCATTGCCCTCGATGTCGAAGGCAAGGTGGTGCGGGCGTTCGACGTGGGCCCGATACCCGCCGCCTTTTTAATCTCCCCAGAGGGAAACGTCGTGTATCGCCAGCTGGGCAAGTTGGATATCGGAAAGGTGCGGCGTATTATTCTACGATTGCTCGACAACGGGAAAATGTCATGAAGAATTACTTTGCGGAACAGGCGGATTATCAGCGCTGGGCCTGTGCCGAATTGTTTCATTCGCTGGATACCCTGAGCGACGATCAACGCCGCGCCGATGTCGGTCTGTTTTTCAAAAATATCCACAAAACCGTGGACCACATTCTCGTGGTGACGCGCAATTGGAAGGCGCGGCTGGCCGGGGAATTTGAGAAGGTAACCGGTTACGACGTGCTCCTACACCACGACTGGCAAGAACTGAAACGCGCCGTGCTCGATGAGTTTACAAATCTGGGCAAATGGTTGTCGGAAAAACAACCGGGCTGGTTCAACGAAACCGTGGAATACCCCGGCTCGGGCGGGAAAAGGAAACGCGTGGCCGTGGCCGACGGCCTGATTCACATCATGACCCACGCCGTGCACCACCGCGGCCAGATCAGCGCCGTGTGCACCCGACTGGGGGCGCCCTCCCCGGAGATGGATTTCGTATTCTATCGCTGGCGGAGACAGGCCTGATCATGCTCTGGATCCGGGCGCTTCACATTATCTTCATGGTCACCTGGTTCGCCGGGCTTTTTTACCTGCCGCGCCTGTTCGTGTACCACAGCCTGAGCAGCGACAGCACCAGCATGGAACGTTTCAAGCTCATGGAGCGCAAACTGTTCTTCGGCATCATGACCCCCGGTGCCGTGCTTACCATCGTTTTCGGCCTGTGGCTATGGCTCGGTTACGGAATCGGGGGCGGCTGGTTGCACGCAAAGCTGGTGCTGGTGCTGGTGCTAATCGCCTATCATGTCTATTGCGGAAAGCTTATGCTCGATTTCAAACACGATCGTAACCGCCACGGGCATGTGTTTTACCGTTGGCTCAACGAATTTCCCGTGGTGATATTGATCGCGGCGGTGATCCTTGCCGTGGTGAAGCCGTTTTAGATATTCACGGATTTCCGTGCCTCACGAGTGAACATACCTCATGGACACCTTGACCCATGCTTTGAGCGGCGCCCTGCTTGCGCGCGCCACCGAGCCTAAATCACCGCGTGCGGGACAACTTCCGCGCCGGACGCGCATGTGGGTGGGATTTTGGGCCGCGGCGTTTCCCGACAGTGACTTCGTCCTGCGCTTAATTGATCCGCTGACCTACCTCACCGCTCACCGCGGTATCACCCATTCGGTCATCATACTGCCGCTGTGGGCCCTGGTGCTGGCATTCTTCTTTGTCGTCCTGGCGCGCGGAAAGTACACATGGCGCGCCTTTGCGGGCGTATGCGCGCTCGGCATCGGCGTACATATTGCAGGCGATGTAATCACCGCCTTCGGCACCATGGTCTTCGCGCCGTTCTCCGGCCTGCGCGTCTCGCTGCCCACGACTTTTATTATCGATCCCTACTTTACCGCCATCATCGTGATGGGGCTCATTGTCTCCGTTATCTGGAAACAAACCCGCCTGCCGGCTGTCGTCGGTCTCGGGGTCCTGGCCGTCTACGTCGGTTTCCAGGGTATCCTGCACCAACGCGCCGTCACGGCGGGCGAGGCGTACGTCCAGGACCGGAAACTGCGCAACGCCCGGGTACAGGCGATCCCCCAGCCGTTCTCGCCTTTCAACTGGATGGTCGTGGTGCAACAGAATGATGTCTATCACATGGCTTACGTAAATCTACGGCGCCGTGGCATCCCCGATCCACCGGCGGACGACGCAAGCTGGTGGCGTCACATCGATGCCTCGTACCTCCCCGTCGAGCGCGCGATCTGGAAGCGCGTCCCGCGTTTCGGTGACGCTGCCGAAGTAGATCTCGCCAAACAGGCATGGCATTCCAAAACACTCGCCGCCTACCGGCGGTTCGCCCTGTTTCCCGCGGTATACCGGATCAACCATGACGGAGAAAAACGTTGTGTGTGGTTCAACGACCTGCGTTTCGCCCTCGCGGGACGGCCCATGCCGTTTCGCTTCGGGGCCTGCCGCAGCGACCCCGGCACACCGTGGCGCGCATATCGCCTGCTGGGACGCGATGGAAAGGAAATCGCCCAAGCCCTTCCGCATTAATAAGAAATAGACAGGATTAACAAGATTTGCAGGATTGACAGGATATAAATTTTTTATTTTTTATCCTGTAACATCCTGTTAATCCTGTCCGTTCAACTTAATTCGTGACCTGGTGATCTCCGTGACCCGTGTGGCTGACCTACCGGCTTCAATACATGTCGATGGGATCGACGTCCAGCGACCAGCGGACCTTCTTTCCTTCCTTTGATTCGGTAAGCAGCGCCATCCAGCCGGACAGGAAACGTTGCAGCACGCCTCGCTGGCGGGATTGCACCAACAATTGCGCCCGGTAACGCCCGGCGCGGCGTTCCATGGGCGACGGCACCGGCTCCATGATTTCCACGGAACCGGCGTCTGCCTGTTTTCCGCCCAAGTCACGGGCCCGATGAAGAAATTTCAGCGCGTTGCCTGGTTGCGGCGATTCGGCGCGCAGCATGGCGAGATGACTGAAAGGCGGGTAGTGGGTCTGGCGGCGTTCCTCGAGGGCGAAGTCGGCAAATTCCCGGTAGTCCTGGTGCAGCAGGGCGGCAAACACGGGATTGTCCGGATGATAGGTCTGAAGCAATACCCGGCCGGGCTTGTCGCCGCGCCCGGCGCGGCCGCTGACCTGCACCAGCTGCTGAAACAGGCGTTCACCGGAACGGAAATCCACGCTGTACAACCCGTGATCGGCGTTCACCACCCCGACGAGGGTGACGTTGGGAAAATCGTGCCCCTTCGACAACATCTGCGTACCGACCAGGATATCGGCCTCGCCCCCGTAAACGCGTTTCAGCTTCTCATCCAGGGCGCCCTTGCGCCGGGTGCTGTCCCGGTCGATGCGCACGACGCGCGCGCGCGGGAACAAACGCGCCAGCGCCGCCTCAACCCGCTCCGTGCCCTCGCCCAGAGGATGGAGATCACCGTCGCCGCACGCCGGACACCGTTCCAACAACTTGGATTCGGCCCCGCAATGATGGCACAGGAGCTTACGGCGACGATGGTGGAAGGTGAGCTTGGCGTCACAGCGCCGGCACGGCGCCACCCAGCCGCATTTGTGACACATCCACACCGGCGCAAACCCGCGCCGGTTCAGGAACAACAGGCTCTGTTCGCCTTTGTCCAAGCGTTCGGCGATCGCCATGCGCAACGGATGCGACAGGCCGTCGACCGGGGCCAGGCGGCGCATGTCCAACACGGCGACGGACGGCATGCCGGCACCGCCGGTACGCTCCGGCAATTCCAGGAGCCGGTAGGCGCCCTGCCTGGCGTTGTTGAGGCTTTCCAGCGAGGGGGTGGCGGACCCGAGCACAACGGGGATGCCTTCGCGGCTGGCGCGCATGACCGCCACGTCACGCGCGGAATAACGGAAGCCGTCCTGCTGTTTGTAAGACGTGTCGTGTTCCTCGTCCACCACGATCAGGCCCGGGTGCTTCAGCGGCGTGAACACGGCCGAACGCGTCCCCAGGACGACCGCGGCCGTGCCCGCACGTGCGCGCAGCCAGGCATCCAACCGCTCCTGGTCGCTGAGCCCGGAATGCAGCACGGCGATCGGGGCGCGGATCCGCCGCTTGAAACGTTGCACCAATTGCGGGGTGAGCCCGATCTCCGGCACCAGCACCAGCGCCTGGCGGCCCGCCGCCACGGCCTGTTCAATCGCGTGCAGATAGACCTCGGTCTTGCCACTGCCGGTGACGCCGTGCAGCAAACAGCACTGATAGGCCCCGAACCCGGCGGTGATCGCCGCGGCCGCCTTTTGTTGCGCCGGGTTAAGCGCCGGGGCTTGATCCAAGGATTGCCCGGAAACCGGCGGGGGGGCCTGCCGCTGGACGCTCACCCAGCCCTTCGCCTGTAACACCTTAATCGCCGACGACCAGCGGTGGGAAACGGTTGCCAGCGCGACCGCGGTCATGCCGTCCGGTGCGGCGGCCAAGGCTTCGAGCAGCCTTCTTTGCAGGGGGGCGCGCGTAAGCGCCTCTTTTTTCACGGCGCGTCCGGCGGCGGTCAGCCTCCACACGGCCGGACCCGCCACGGCGGCGGCGCGCCCGCGACGCAACAGCGCCGGCAACGCCGTATGCAACACCTCGCCGATGGGATGATGGTAGTAATCCGCGGCCCAGGAAAGTAGCGCAAGCATGGCATCCGACAACACGGGCTCGCTATCGAGCACCTGCGAAATCCGCTTAAGCCGTTCATGCGCCAAGGTGCTTTGCGCCGTGGCCCCGACCACGACGCCGACCACCTCCCGCCGCCGACCGAAGGGCACGCGCACGCGCACCCCCGGTTGCAGCGCCGGGTGTTGACCGGCGCTTAAGTAATCAAAACAACGGTGTAAGGGGGTGGGTACCGCAACTTGAACGATGTGGGGGGTTCCATGCATGGCATGCGACTTTATCACAGCCGTTGGAAAGAAAATCCTACCGCCGCGTCTGCTTTGCCTTTCCGTGGAACACCGAGGCTCCACGTTCACAGATTCACCAGCAATAATTGCTAACTGATTGTTGCAGAAGGGGACGGGGTTACTCACAAAAACTGTGGATAACAT
>WGFP01000177.1 GCA_015492195.1 Acidiferrobacterales bacterium | reverse complement strand
GCTCCAGACCGTCCGCAAAGGGGAAGAAGGCGTCCGAGGCCACCACCGATCCCTCGATCTCGAGGCCCGCCTGCTCCGCCTTGATCGCAGCGATGCGGGCCGAGTTGACCCGGCTCATCTGCCCGGCGCCGACACCGATGGTACGGCCTTCCTTACAATAGACGATGGCGTTTGACTTGACGAACTTGACCACTTTCCAGGCGAACAACAGGTCGCGCATTTCCTGTTTGTTCGGCTTGCGCTTGGTGACCACTTTTAAATCTTTTTCCCCGACCATGCCGTTGTCCCGCTCCTGCACCAGCAACCCGCCGGTAACCCGCTTGTAGTCGTGGGCCGTCGGCCGTTCCTGCCCCCAGGCGCCGCATTCCAGAACGCGCACGTTGGATTTCGACGCGAGAACGGGTTTGGCGGCATCGATCACCGCGGGTGCGACGATCACCTCGACGAACTGACGATCGAGAATGGCCTTGGCGGTGGCGGCGTCGAGCGGGCGGTTGAAGGCGATGATGCCCCCGAAGGCCGAGGTCGGGTCGGTGAGGTAGGCGTGCTGGTAGGCGTCGAGGGCGTTATCCGCGACGGCAACCCCGCAGGGGTTGGCGTGCTTGACGATGACGCAGGCGGCCTCGTCAAAGGATTTCACGCATTCGAGCGCCGCGTCGGTGTCGGCGATGTTGTTAAATGAAAGCGCCTTGCCCTGGAGCTGGCGCGCGGTGGCGACACAGGCCTCCGCCGGGTGGTGTTCGACGTAGAACGCGGCCTTCTGGTGCGGATTTTCGCCGTAGCGCAGCGCCATGGCATGAAGAAACTGCCTATTATAGGTATGCGGAAAATCGCGGCGCGCGCCGTTCGGAGAAAGGCCGCCGAGGTAACCGGCGATGGCGTCGTCATAACGGGCGGTGTGCTCGAAGGCCTTGGTCGCCAGACTGAAACGAAGCTCCTGACCCACCCTGCCCTGATTCGCCTTCATCTCATTCAGCACGGTCTCGTAATCCACCTTGTCCACCACGACCGTGACCGCCGTGAAGTTCTTTGCCGCCGCGCGCAACAGCGTCGGCCCGCCGATGTCGATGTTCTCAATGGCAAGCGCAAGATCGCAGTCGGCGCGCGCCGTGGTTTTTTCAAAGGGGTACAGATTGACCGCGACCAGGTCGATGGGCGGGATGTCGTGTTCCTGCATCGCCTTGGCGTGCGTCTTGAGGTCGCGTCGCCCGAGGATGCCGCCGTGGATTTTGGGATGCAGCGTCTTTACCCGGCCGTCGAGCATTTCCGGGAATCCGGTGTAGTCCGATACTTCGGTGACTTTGATTTCATTTTTTTTGAGAAGATCGGCGGTGCCGCCGGTGGACAGAATTTCGACGTTGAGTTTCTGCAGACCGCGTGCGAATTCAACGATGCCGTTTTTGTCCGAGACGCTGATAAGCGCGCGTTTGATTGCTGACATACCGCCTCTTCAAAGTGAGCGGGGATGGAAGGCTATATACCAGACTTGCGGTGGAACAGGAAAGCTAATTTTGGCGTTGGCAGGCGTGTTCGGCAACGAGATCAGTTCAATTTGTAGTGTTTGAGTTTCTTGCGCAGGGTGTTGCGGTTGATACCCAGGATTTCCGCCGCCTTGCACTGATTGCTTTTTGCGTGACGCATGACGATCTCCAGCAGGGGCCTCTCCATTTCGGTAATAACCATGCTGTACACGTCGGTGACTTTTTCGCCGTTAAGTTCATGGAAGTAGCGCTCCAGCGCGCTCTTCAAGCAGGTAGCAAATGGTCCTTTGCGCTCTTTCATGCCGCAATTCCGAGGCGTTCAAGTTGTTTGTCGAAGAATTCGCGGACCATGGCCCGTTGTTCGGCCTTGGTTTCGACGCGATTGACGGCATTGCGGAATACCGCGCCGCCGACCCGCCCCTTGCTGTACCAGGAGATGTGCTTGCGCGCCATGCGTACGCCGGTGTACTCGCCGTAGAAGCGATAAAGGTTGTCGAGATGCGTAAGCAGGGTGTCGCGGACTTCCTCGACCGAGGGCGCGGGCAGCTTTTCCCCGGTCGCAAGGAAATGCGCTATCTCTCTGAATATCCAAGGATTTCCCTGAGCGCCGCGGCCGATCATGAGGCCGTCCGCCCCGGTATCCCGCAGCACCCGGGCGGCCTTTTCCGGCGTGGTGATGTCGCCGTTGGCGATCACCGGGATCGTGACGGCCGCCTTGACCGCGGCGATGGTGTCGTATTCGGCCTCGCCCCGGAAGGCGTCGGCGCGCGTGCGGCCGTGGATGGCCAGGGCCTGGATGCCGGCGGCCTCGGCGATGCGCGCGACGGCGACGGCGTTGCGATGGTCTCGGTCCCACCCGGTTCGGATCTTGAGGGTAACCGGGACGTTTACACTTGCGGTGACCGCCTCGAGGATGCGCGCCACCAATTTTTCGTTCTGCAGCAGCGCGGAACCCGCCAGCACGTTGCATACTTTCTTTGCCGGGCAGCCCATGTTGATGTCAATGATCTGGGCGCCGCGCTCGACGTTGAAGCGGGCGGCGTCGGCCATCATTTTGGGATCGGCCCCGACGATCTGCACCGACCGGGGTTGCTCCTCGCCGGCGTGATCGGCCCGGCGCAGGGTTTTCCGGCTCCCCCACAGCAGGGAATTGGAAGAAACCATTTCGGATACGGCCATGCCGGTGCCGAGTTTTCGGCACAGCCGGCGAAACGGCCTGTCGGTGACCCCGGCCATCGGCGCAAGAAACAGATTGTTTTTAAGTTTATAGGATCCGATTCTCATGTCGGATTCTCTACCCTAAGTTATCACGGAAGGAGCAGCATCATAACCAAAAAAGATGTTTAAGGGAAAGAGGGGTGCGACAAACGGTCGGAAATTTTTTTGTTTTAGTCAACATAAAAATTTTAGTTAGTCAAAAAAATATTTCCGGCGCCAAAAATGCTTGATGGTCAAAGCCTTAAAAATTTTTTTATACCGATGTGCCGGGTGTGTAATTGGGCGCCCGCGGTGAAACGCGTTTTTATGATTCCGGTGGCGGCGGAAGTAGCTGAATTTCAAAGCCCACGGCCTTTTTGTCGGGGTTGGTCACTTCCAGCAGGGTGTTTACGGCGACATTGGGGAGCATCCCGGCTTCCGCCGTTTTTGCTTGTTTTAAGTATTCCCGTGGTGTAAATGCGCGGCGCGACAATAGCTTACCGGCGCTGTCGGTAAGGCTGACTTCCATAAGCGGATAGGGCTGGCGGTATCCGGCACGGTTGACCATAGAGGTGCGAATTCGCAGGGCATTTTCGTACCTCGGGTGAGGCGCGATCTTGGTCCACGTCAGTTCAATCTGAGCGGTGTCCTGTCTTACGCGGATTTTACAGCCGATTATGTCGCAGAACCGGAGCACAAAGGGCTTTAATCTCGGATCTTGCGCGAGTTCGCTACGGTAGAAGAACGTGTACTGTCCGGCGAGGAGCGCCAAGAGCAGCAGATTGCCCGCCACCCAAAAAATGGGCCGGGTGCGCGGCTTGGGTTTGGAAAAAAGCGACCATTCCCCAATGGTGGGAATGGCGGGATCCGCCGTTTCGAGCGGCGGGGTTTTGCCCGTTTCCGCCGGTTTACGGCCCCGGCGCTTCGC
>WGFP01000176.1 GCA_015492195.1 Acidiferrobacterales bacterium | reverse complement strand
GTATCGAAACGGTCAGGAAAAACTTTTCGGTTACTTCGTCGGGCAGGTGATGAAGTCAACCGGGGGCAAGGCCAATCCCGCTCAGGTGAACGCATTGCTGAAACAGAAACTCGGCCCCTAAGTTTGCAGGATTGCAAGGGAATGCTTTAATGGATGGTTTTGTTCGCCCGTGTTTCCTTTAGGATACGTTCCGCTTCCAGGGCGATTTTCCTGCGCCCGAAAAGCAGTTGCCAGCGACTTCCGCCAAGCTGTCGCCACAAAAAGGCGGATCGTATCCCCGCCAGCAACGCGGCACGCACCTTGGCGGCGATCAGGGGATTGGCGAGATAACCTTGTTCGCCGTTGACCATGATGCGCGGCGTGAGCGTGCTGATGGTCTGGATGTAGAGCTCGGCGAGTTTCTCGATAAGACGCGGGTGCACCGTTTCTTCTTCTGAGCCGGTTTCCCCGTTCCGGGGGTGTTCCTGAAAGAACTTCATTTGCGATCCGGCCGCTTCAATGCCTTGGCGTATCGCCTCCTGTATTTCCGGCCGCTTTTCCAGTGCGCGTTCGAGCTGGATCATGGCGATGACGTATCGGGCGAGCTCCAAAGCGGCGGGGCCTGAACCGCCTGTGAGCTTGTCGTGCAGCAATTGCAGCCCGAGCGCCACGCCTTCCGCGCTTCCGTAGACTTCCTCAGTGGATCCGGCGTCGATCGCCAAGATGCTGTTAATACTGGCGGAGAACGCCTCCTTATCGGCCCGGCCCTGGCGCGCGAGCTGCTGCGCCAGGCGCGCCGCCTGAAATACCCCCGCCAGGGCAAGCGCCCGATCTCTATGGTGATTGCTCAAGTCGGTCCTCCACCGGGTTTATGTAATTCAAAACAGGTTGCCCAAACATGAAACGCAATAGTCATTGTTACGTTATCTTAACGCGACAACATGATTCGGTCACCGCCGTTTACGTGTTCATCGCGGGTTTTGTCGTTTGCGTGAGCGCATGAGCCGAATACGCAGGATGTGAATTTTTCAATCATCTAAGTTGACTAAAGATATATCGACAGGCTAAATCCTTGATCCAGTATCCATGTCGGCGGCTATAATTCTGAATCAATTGCGAGGTCATGGCGGCTAGGTCTGAAAAACCGGTAATTGGACTTATTATGTCGGGCGGCGGCGCCCGTGCCGCCTACCAAGTGGGTGTGCTCAAGGCCATTGACGAAATGTTGCCCAGGGGCGCACCGAGCCCGTTTCCCGTCATATGCGGGACCTCGGCCGGCGCGATCAACGCCGCCGCCTTGGCCATTTACGCCGCCCGGTTTCATGACGCCGTCCGCCGCCTGGCTTTTATCTGGAAAAATTTTCACGTCGGTCAGGTATTCCGCGCCGATGCGCGGGGTATTATGGCAAACGGCCTGCGCTGGCTTGTTGCCCTGATGATGGGCGGGCTGGGCAGGCGCAACCCGCATGCACTGCTGGATCGAACGCCGCTGCACGCGTTGCTGGATGAATTTGTCCCCTGTGAAAGAATTCAGCAGTCAATCGATGCCGGCGTGCTGCGGGCCCTGAGCGTCACCGCCTCGGGTTATCGCTCCGGCAAGTCCGTGACTTTCTTCCAGGGAATTGATTCGTTGACCCCCTGGAGACGTGCAAGGCGCCTGGGCTGTCCGTCGCAGATAACCATCAATCATTTGATGGCATCGAGCGCCATCCCCTTTATTTTTTCCGCCGTCAAGATCGATCGGGAATACTTCGGGGACGGCTCCATGCGCCAGACGGCGCCCATCAGCCCGGCCCTGCATCTGGGCGCCGATCGCGTGCTGGTCATCGGGGTGCGCCAGGAATCCGACGCCCAGCCGGAACAACCGGAAGATCAGCAATATCCCTCATTGGCACATATTGCGGGGCATGTATTAAACAGTATCTTTCTGGACAGCCTTGAGGCCGACCTGGAACGGATGCAACGCATCAACAAAACCCTTGGTTTGATCCCTTCGGAGAATCTGCGTAAGGGCGATGTCGCACTGCGTCAGGTGGACGTGCTGATGGTGGCGCCGAGTCAGGATCTGGAGGAAATCGCGTCGCGTCATGTTCAGCACTTACCACGCCCGGTGCGTTTTCTTCTGCGCGGTATCGGCGCGTTCAATCGCGACCGCACGGATCTTGTAAGTTATTTGTTGTTTGAAAAGCCCTTCTGCCGCGAATTGATTGCTCTGGGGTATGCGGATACCATGGTGCGCAAACGGGAAATCATGGATTTTTTGGGAATCGAGGCATGCTAGGGCCCGGCCGATGTCGCGGATACTGATCACAGTTGGCGTTATTCTGGTTGTCGTCGGATTGGCCTGGCCATGGCTTGGCAAGCTCGGGCTCTTCCGTCTCCCCGGCGACATCGTGATCGAACGCGACAACTTTCGCTTCTATTTTCCCATCACCAGCATGATTCTGATCAGCCTGGTGATCTCTTTGATTTTGTGGTTGTTCCGAAAATAGATGTAACTTGTCAAGGAAATAAATCTAGTGCGTCACCCGCGTTACGCCGCGGCCCGTTAACACCCTGACACGGTCGCCCACCTTGAATTCCTCATCGGCCGCCTGGGTGATCGCAAGCATTTTCCCGTTGTCCAACAGGACGGTGATTTCCAGACCCTTTTGTCGGGTCAGGCCTTCTTCCGCCGCGGCGCCGGCGACACCCCCGGCCACGGCGCCGAGAATCGAGGCCACGGCTTTACCTTTGCCGTGGCCGATTTCGGAGCCCGCCACGCCGCCCACGGCGGCGCCCGCCGCCGATCCGATTCCGGTCTTGGTACCCTCAATCCGCACCACGCGCACATGCTCCACCACGCCCATTTGTACCTGCTGAACGCCGCGTGTTTGCGTGCGCGTATAGTCTTTGCTGCCCAAACCGGCGGCACAGCCCGCAAGAAAAAGACTGCTTAAAATAATCAGCATCAAAGTGGCGCGCATGATTCCTCCGAAGGGCAGGCAGACTTACACCATATAAGATAGGCAGGCACAACGATAAGTTCCATACATGGCGGTCAACCCGCCTTTTCAGTGCCCTATACGTGCGCGATAGTATTGTGCGCAAACAGGTAGTCCAGCCACAGGTTGGTGAGGTATTCCTGGAGGCGGTTCTGGGACAGGCGTTCATCCAGGTTATCCAGATCGACGATGTCCAGCGGTTGATCCTGCCACGAGCAACCGAATACCGCCTTGGTGCGGCGGCCGGTGTCGGGATCGATCTGCCACTGTAGGCATTGGGAGCACACGCCCTTCAGCATGCACTGCATCGGGGTGCTGATGGAGGCGATGGTTTGCGGATGCTTGCAGAAATATTCGCGTAACTCAGCGCCTCTGGCATCCCGGATCAGGCGCACCAGACGGTTGCTGCCGATGATCAACAACCGGTCGACGTCCTGCAATTTGATCGGCGGTTGTCCGCCCTCGGCCTCAAGTTTCCCGTCGGCATAACGTTTGATGACTTCCAGAATATTGCCGGTGGCGGCGCGGTCCTGGGGCCGGCGCGGCTTGATCGGCTTGCCTGCGGCCGTGCACCAGACTATCGCGTCCGCCGCGTTTTCCAGTTCACTCTGGCAGAAGACATCATCGGAGCTCGGGAAGCCGGCCACGTAAAGCACGCGATTGCCCTTGGCGCGCATCGCCGGACCCACTCCCAGGATATGGGCGGCACCGCGGCGTCCGCCGATGACCATGACGGTTTCACCGCCGTCCGGGATTTTGGTGCGCACGCCGGTCGGACCCATGAGCGCAACCGGATCGCCTTCGCGAAGCGCGGCGCACAAACGCGAACTGGCACCGAGCTCCACCACCATCAGCGAGACGCAACCGCTTTTTGGGTCCACGGCGGCGCCGGTCATGGCCAGCGCCTCGGTTTGCAACCGGACGCCGTTTATCGCAGGGGCCCGCGTCTCAAAGTTCTGCAGGCGGAAAAACTGGCCGGGCCGGAATTTTTTCGCGGCCATGGGCGCGCGCACGCGCACCTCAACCACGGAGGCGCTCACGCGTTTGACCGCCTCCACCTTGGTCTGAAACAGATCATCCATGTGATCACGAAATCCCCGGTATTCCCCGTCATCGCCGCGGGCGTTTACCCGGTCCCCCAGGGCCTCGACGATTTTCGGATAGGTGCGCATGCCCGATGCCACGGCCTTGACCACGCTGCCGTGGAACACCGGGTGGGTATCGCCGATGAAGCTGACGCGGCGGCGGTCGTGGTGGTAGGACGTAAACGGTCCGAAATCCTCCGCCTTGCAGTGCGGCACCCCCTCAATCGGTTCCAGGGCATCTTCCCTTTGATGGTAGGTCTTATAGTGCCCGTGTATTTTCGTGAAGTGCCCACGGTGTTCGAATTCATAGGCGACATTGGGCCGCGCGCCGGTTGCGACAAATATGGAACGCGCCGGCAAGGTGACCTCTTCGTTCGTGGGATTCCATTTTCCGGTTTCGTCCCGTACCTGCCGCCGGCACACCAGCGCTTCCACATGGCCGTATTTGTCCAGGCGCGCCGTTACCGGGTTGAGTCCTTCAACATAATATATCCCCTCTTCAAAAGCCTTGATGATTTCTTCGTGGTTGCGCGTGTAGGCTGGCGATTCGCTCATGGAGCGCCGGTAGGCAATCGTCACTCCGCCCCATTGCCGAATTAAAGACAGCAAATCCGGCGTCTCCCCGGCGCGTGCGGCCCGCTCCCGCTCGGCGCGCACCGCGCGCGCATGGGCCAGGTACTCATCCAGTATCAGGACGGACGCTTCATCGAGGTGTTGGCGAACGGACTGTTCGCCAAGTTCAGCAGTGATTTTTTCATAACGGTCGAGAATTTTTTCCACCTGCGTCAGGTAATACATCTGCACCTCGGTGGCGGTGTCGACGCCGGTCAGGCCGCCGCCGATCACCACCGCGGGCAGTCGCACCTGCAGGTTGGCGAGGCTGTCGCGTTTGGCCGCCCCCGTCAGTTGCAGCGCCATCAGAAAATCGTTGGCCTGACGCATGCCGGGGGCGAGGCTGCCGGGAATCGGCAGCGCCCGCGGCAGTCCGGCGCCGACGGCGATGACCAGGTGGTCGAAGCCGAGCTTCCAGGCGTCTTCGACGGTGACGGTTCCGCCGAAACGCACGCCGCCGAACACCTGAAAACGAGGTCGGCGCATGAGGCTCAAATAAATCAGCTTAAGAAAATTTTTGTCCCAGCGCACGGTGATGCCGTACTCCGCCACGCCGCCGAAGCCGGTCATGATGCGGGTGTCGAGTTCTTCCTCCAGGTCGCTATAGTTGCGGATCGGTTTGTCGATCAATTCCCGGGGCAGCGGCTCGATCTTGAGGCCCTCGGTGCCGACCACGGCGAATCCCTCCATGAGCAGGTGGTGCGCGAGCGTGAAGCCCGCCGGTCCCATGCCGGCGATCAGCACCTTGAGGCCGTTGTAGGGTTTCGGCAACCATTGGCGCGCGCGCAGCGGATTCCAACGCGTGAGCAGGTCGTAAATCTCCACGCCCCACGGCAGCGCCAGCACGTCGGTGAGCGCGCGCGTCTCGATCTGGGGAATGTTGACCGGATCCAGTTTCTGGTAGATGCAGGCCTTCATGCAGTCATTACAGATGCGGTGGCCCGTGACCGGACACATGGGGTTGTCCACCATGATCACGGCAAGCGCGGCCACCGTATGGCCTTGGCGCTTCAGGGCGTGCATCTCGGAGATCTTTTCATCGAGCGGGCAGCCCGTGAGTGTCACCCCGTGCGGGTCCGTCTTCAGGCCCATTTCCGGTTCGCCCTTCTTCTCGGGAAATCCCTTGGAACAGAAGTCCCCGTCGTGGTCGTGGCAATAGATGCAGTAATGCACCTCGTTTTGAATTTCACGCACGGACATCCGCGGGTCGGTAAGCTTGAAGCCGTCCCGCCGGCGCCGGGTTTCAGGCGGGCCCTCAACGCGTCCGACCGGGTCCCCCTCGACGGGCCTGATCGGAACCAGGTTGGCGGGGTTGCGGTTTTGCGGCAGCCGGAAGCTGGTCCAGTCGCTTACGGCTTGTTTACCCTCAGGGGTGGAGAGCGCGCGGACGCACCAGCGCGTCAGCTTCTCGACCGCCTCCGGGTCGGCCTGCTCGTCGTCAAGCAGCCTTTTCCCGTATTCCGCCACCGCCAGCTCGCGGTCGCCGGCATCAAGGCCGGCCTGTTTGAGCGCCGTGCCGAGCCAGGCATCCAGTTTAGCGAAATCCTCGAAGTCTTCTTTTTTCGACAAACGTCGCTTGGCGCGTTTTTGCACGAATTGTTTTTTGAAGACAAAAACGGGGTCGTGGGACAAGGTGTCGGCGCGCATTTGCGCCAGTTCCTTTTGGATGCCGAAGAGCGCGGCAATAAATTCCTCCAGGATCGGGGCGCAAGCTAATAGCAGCTCACTGACCTGCAGCGGCGTCAGCTTGTGGTTGGGGCGCCGGTAAGTGAGCAAAGTCTCATGAAGTTTCGTGTCCCTGATACGGACCTCGGCGAGAAACCGGTCATCAAGATTTTTAAGACTTGCTGACTTGAATAGTTCGGGAAAGGTAAGACCGTTGTTCAGGTTAAGTTCGGCTTTGGGCATGAAACCGCTCGGTTCAGAAATTCAGAAGATCCCTATATCGGACAAAGCGCTGATGGATGCCTTGATCCAGGTTAGAGGATTTAAGGGGGCTTATTGTATATTCTTTAAGTGACGGGATGCACGGGAAAGGGTGTCAATAATGTTTATTAAGAGGCCTATCAACGACGCGAATGATACCCTCCCTCGCGCATGTATCGAGGGGTACCTTTATTGCGCCCTTTAATAGGGGGCTGTAACGGACGGTATTCCGTCTATTTGGTCTTGCAGGTATTGATTCCCAACACGGCCCAACCCGGACACCAGCCGACGGCGGCGGTGACAATCGGGATAATCCCGATCAGGCCGACCCAGCGTATGTCGCCCTGCAGGATAAAGATCAGGCTGAGGAGCACAATACCGATCACGATTCGGATCGCTTTGTCTATGGGATGACCGACGTTCTTTTTCATAAATAATCCCCCTCTTGAGGTCAGGGTGATTGCCGAAATCAGCATAACGCAACGGCCGGCCGGCCGCCAGGGTGCCTAAGAAGGTGCAAGGGTGAGGGGTAAAGTGCGATGGGGTGTGAGGGATTGCGCCGTTTTTACTTTTTACCTCTCACCCAATTTCCGGACTTCCCGCCGGCCTTTGACACCAGACGGATGTCCGTAAGGGTCATGCCGCGGTCCGCGCTTTTACACATGTCGTAAATCGTAAGCAACGCTATTTCCACCGCCGTCAGCGCCTCCATCTCCACGCCGGTCTGGGCGCGGGTCGAAACAGTGGCTTGACAGTGTATCGTGGACGCTTGGGGGTGCACGGTGAAGCGGATTTCCACGGCGGTGATGGGAAGCGGATGGCACAGGGGGATAAGTTCTGCGGTTTTTTTGGCGGCCATGATCCCGGCCACGCGCGCCACGCCCAGCACGTCGCCTTTTTTATGGTCGCCCTCCTGGATCATGGCAAGCGTCTGCGGTTTCATGCGGATGATCCCTTCGGCGGTGGCGGTGCGCACGGTTTCCGGTTTATCGCCCACGTCCACCATGTGCGCCTCGCCCTGTTTGTTGAAATGTGTCAGCTTACTCATGGCGGATGCGGGGCAGGAGCGCCACCAGATTGCAGGGGGAGGTTCCGGCGTTTATCTGCGGCAGGATGATTTTGTCCATCCCCAGGCGGCAGGCGCCGGTGGAGCCCGGCAGCATAAAGACAAGCGTGTCGTTCGCCACGCCGGCCAGCGCCCGCGATTCGATGGTGGAGGTGCCGATTTCTTCGTAGGAAAGCATGCGAAAAAGTTCGCCGAAACCCGGAATGGGTTTGGTGATCAGCGGCTCGATCGCCTCCGGGGTGATGTCGCGTCTGGTCAAGCCGGTGCCGCCGGTCGAAATAATCGCGTCCACCTTCGGGTCTTCGACCCACTCCTGAAACTTCGCGCGCAGACTGTTAAGATCATCTTTCATGATCAAGCGTTTCGCCACGTTGTGCCCGGCGGTTTTCAGACGTTCGGCGATCAGGTCCCCCGAGGTGTCGTTTTCGGCGGTGCGCGTGTCGGAAACGGTGATCACGGCGACGTTCAACGGCGTGAAGGGATGAGTGGATTTTTTCATTGTATAAGTATCTTATCAAAGGTTCATCGAATGTTCGCACTGTAACCGGTGTTTAAGGTTATTGCCCTATGTTAAGTCTGGAACAGGCTCAATCCGAGATCCTAACGCGTATCCGGCCCGCCCGGGAGATCGAGACCGTTGCGCTCGATCAGGCGCCGGGGCGTTTTGTGGCGGCCGAGCTTCGGGCGCTTGTGGATAATCCCGCCTTCGACAATTCGGCGATGGACGGGTATGCGCTCAATACCGCCGATTTGGCGGGGCATGATTATCGCTTGCCGCTCGCCGGTGAATCCAGTTGCGGCGATATGCCGGGCGCGCTTCGGCCGGGCACGGCCATGCGGATTTTCACGGGGGCGCCGCTGCCGGACGGCGCGGATACCGTGGTCATCCAAGAGGACGTAAAAGCCGAGGACGGCGAAGTGGCGTTCCCCAAAAGCGTGCGGCCCGATCAGCACATCCGCCGCCGCGGCGAGGACTTTCGTAAAAGTGACCTTTTATACGCCCCCGGCCGAAGGCTCACGGCTTATGATCTGGCATTAATATCTTCCGCGGGTGTATCCACGATCCCGGTCTATAAAAAAGCGCGGGTGCTGGTGGTGGCCACCGGCGACGAGCTGGTCGCACCCGGCACGCCGCTCAAGCCCGGCCGGATATACGAATCCAACCGTCTCGCGACGCTTGTGCAGTTGCGGCAAATGAACGTTACGGCGGTGGACGGCGGGACATTGCGCGACGACCCCGATGCACTGCGCGCGCTGCTTAAATCCAACGCCGACTTTGATTTTATTATCACCAGCGGCGGGGCCTCGGTGGGCGATTATGATCTGGTCAAGCAGGTATTCAGCGAGATCGGCGAGATCAATTTCTGGAGAGTGCGCATCAAGCCCGGCAAGCCCGTCGCCTTCGGGCGCGTGGGTGAATCCACGCATTTTTTCGCTTTGCCCGGCAATCCGGTCTCGAGCCTGGTGACGTTCAAGCTCTTTGTGGAACCGGCGCTCATCGCCTGGCACCATGGGACGCCGCAGCCCCTGGAACTTCCGGCGGTCACGGCCAATGGTTTCCGCCGCCGCCCGGGGCGCACCGAGTTTTTGCGCGCGCGATTGCAAACCGATGAAGGAAAGCTGACGGTGATCGCGTTGCGCGGCCAGGGATCCCACATGCTGGGGCCGCTGCGGGAGACAAACGCCTTTATCCGGGTGGATGCCGACAGCAGCGGTTTTGATTTGGGAGACGTTGTGGCGGTGATTCCTCTGACTTTGGATGTGTCCTGAGTTCGTTCGCTTAAGATTCAGTTCGCCCGCTTGCGGCCCGTGAACATGGCGCGTACCAGGTTCTCGCGGTGCAAAAGGCTCTCCACGATGACCCCCATTATATGTATTGCAACCAGCAACAACGTAAAGTTGGCCAGGAACTCGTGGCTCTCTTCCAGCAGTTCGTATGTCCACTCGCCGTTATTTTGCTCGGCGCCCCCGTAGTAAGCAGCGATTCCGGTCAAGGTGGTCAACAGCAGAAAGACCAGCATGAGCACAATCATGGCACCGCCCGTGGGATTATGGCCGATATAGCGTTTTGCCCGGAACAACAGAATGTCGACGAGATAGGTTTTTATTACCGCGGGTGGTTCGACGAAATCAGAAAAGCGTGCGTGGCGTGTGCCGATAAAGCCCCAGAGAATGCGGAGCAAAACGAGCGCCAGAACTGTATAGCCTGAGACAACATGTAAGTCGAGCAAGTCCTCTTCGGTAAGGTAAGCAACAGTGAAGGCAACAACCAGCCCCCAGTGGAAGACCCGCACAAACAGATCCCAAACCTTTATTTCCTGATATGTGTTCATGGCGATTTCGCGTGCAGGAACCGTCGGGATTTAAAACCTTCCTGGACCAATCATACACTTATAAACCGGTTAACCAAGGCCGCGTTGTTTCGGGGTGCGAACGCTGCGACAGATGGGCGCCGAAGCGGTCCGTTGGCCGGAATATCCAGATGATGCCCCGATCTTTTTAGATTTCGGTTTTATGTTGCCGAGGGAAAGGGTAATTTTATGGGAATCAATAATTTATGTCATTACCTTCACGTTAAAGATGAAATCAAAGTGACCGGGGCGGCCGGTTTGATAGATGGCTGAATGCCTTCTATGGCATAGGTTTTGAACTATCTTTAAAGTTAATCAGGGGATGTTTGATGCATTATTTCCTTGTTTTTTAATTGATTACGCGGGGCGCAGAAAGCCCCCAGGCTGATCACGCAGATCATGGGTACAATTCCTTTCTGTTTTTGCGTATCAGTATTCGTGCGGGGAAAACTGTGGCCAGAAAACCGTTAACCGGCTTGACGGCGAATGCGCGCCGACCCAAGTCTCGCAAGAAGGCCCGCCGCGGCGAGGACGAATTGCTGCGGAACATCGCCGCGGGCGTCTCGGCCGCAACCGGCGACGACTTCTTCCGTTCCCTCGTACGCTATCTCGCCAAAACCCTTGGAGTGGATTTTGCCTACGTGGGTGAGCTGACCGGTGAGGATAAACAAAGCGTCAACACCGTCAGCGAATGCGTGCGCGGCAAAATCGTCGACAACTTCCGCTATGATCTTGCCAATACCCCGTGTGAGAACGTGGTCACTGGTGATTTTTGTATCTATCCTCGGAACGTACAACAGCTTTTTCCGCGAGACCCCATGCTCCGTAAAATGGGGGCGGAAAGTTATATCGGCATCCCGTTGACAGCCGCTTCGGGTGAGACGCTGGGGCTGATGGTGGTGATGGACAGCAAGCCGCTCGATGATCCGAAGACGGCGGAATCGATGCTGCAAATCTTTGCCGCGCGCGCCGGCGCCGAGCTCGAGCGCCGGCGGGCCGAGGCGGCGTTGCGGGAGAGCGAGGCCAATCTCAGGGCGCTGGCGGAAAACGCCAAAGACGGCATCCTGGTCAACATGGGCGGCAGGCACGTCTTTGCCAACCGGCAGTTTGCCGATATGTTGGGTTATACGGTTGACGAACTGCTCGGCACCACCATCGATGATCTGGTTCATCCCGACCAGCGTGATTTTGTGAAAAAAAGATACGAGCGGCGGTTGAAAGGCAAATCGGAACCGGATCAGTATGAGCTGGTTTTCGTCTCCAAGCATGGAGAAAGCATTCCCACGGAAATTACGGTTTCGACCTCGGTATGGCAGGGACAACCGGCCGCCATTGTGATTGTCCGGGATATCCGGGAACGCAAATGGGTGGAGGAGGAACTTGCAATCCGCGCGCGCCAGCAGGCGGCGGTGGCCGAATTGGGGCAGCATGCCCTGGCGGACGTCGGTCTTGGGGCATTGATAGACCGGGCCGTGAGGCTCGTGGCCGGGACCCTGAAAACGGAATACAGCAAGGTTTTGGAACTGCGTTCGGACGGCAACGCGCTTCTCCTGCGTGCCGGGATAGGATGGAAAGAGGGGGTTGTGGGCCGTGCCGTCGTGGATGCCGGCATTAATTCTCAGGCCGGTTATACCCTGCTTTCCAGTACGCCGGTGGTCGTCGAGGACCTCCGGACCGAGACGCGGTTCGACGGCTCGCCCCTGCTTTACGACCACGGCGTGGTCAGCGGCATGAGTGTCGTCATTCACGGCAAGGAGCGGCCGTTTGGCATCCTGAGCGTTCACGCTAAAGAGATACGAAAATTCAGCAGGGACGACATCAATTTTCTGCGAGCAATTGCAAACGTACTTGCAACGGCAATCGAGCGAAAACGTACGGAAGAAACGCTGCAAAAAAGTCGTGCAAGCCTGGCCGAAGCCCAGCACATGGCC
>WGFP01000175.1 GCA_015492195.1 Acidiferrobacterales bacterium | reverse complement strand
GCCAGGATATCGAGCCGCGCAAGAAAACGCGCCAGGCTCGGATAGCGGCCGCTGTCGACTTCCAGGGCCTGTGACAGAAAGCGGTTGAGATTGGCTTCCACGCGCGATTTCAGGTGCGCCGGGGCGGCGCTTGCATATCGCGCGAGAATGTTTCCCTCGCTGTAAATCCGGTCGAGCAGATCATGGACCGGAATCCTGTCCGCGTATTCACTCCAGCGCTGAAGCAACCGGCAGGCGCGCGCAAGCGGCTGATCAGGCGGTTCATCGGCGCCTGTTTGCAGCAGGTGCTCATACCAGGAGGTCTCGCCGGGGGCCGATGCCAGGCGTATGAGGTCCTCGTCCGTCGCCGCGAAAATCGGTGAGCGCAGAACCGACGCCAGGGCCAGATTGTCATAGGGGGCGATCAGAATCTCGAGAAGATGAATAAGATCGCGAATCTCCAGGCATTCGAGGAACGTTCCGCGCGCCGTACCAAGATAGGGGATACCGGCATGGCGCAGCGCGTCTTCATAGGATGCAACGTAATTGCGGTCGCGCACAAGGATCATGATGTCCCCGTAGTTCAGGGCGCGCACGCCGCCTCCGTCGGAGACAGGCTGGCCGATGAGTTCCCGGATCTTTGCGGCAATCAGCTCCCCTTCCCGCCGATGGCGTTCGTCTTCCCCGATCACCCTCGGTTGTTCCAGGGGGTTGCGCAGGGCTTTGGTCGTTGCGGCCTTTGAGACGGGTTCTTTTGGAATTAACGGCAGCAGTTCGGCCAGTCCCCACAGTTCCGTGTGATGGGTATGATGGGTACGAAAATTCGGCAGGGGATACTCGCCATCAGCAGGGGCTTCGGTATCCGCATCCGCCTGTATGTCGAAGACCAGGTTCACGAATCGGATGATGGCGGGTGACGAACGCCAGGAGATGTGCTGGGCAAACGTCCGCGCCCGCACATGGGTTGTCAGCCACTCACGGGCGGCATGGAACAGCTTGGGATCCGCGCGACGGAAACGGTAGATGGACTGTTTTTCATCCCCGACGAGGAACACGCTGCGCCGCCGTTCCGGGTCACCGGCCGCCATTTCTTCCATCAGCGGCAGCAGCAGCCGCCACTGGGTGGGGTTGGTGTCCTGAAACTCGTCCACCAGCAGGTGGTCGATCCGCTGATCCAGTTTGTACTGAATCCATTCGGTATGGCGGCTGCGGCTGAGCAGACGATAGGTTTTCCATTCCAGGTCCGCGAAATCAAGCAGCTTGTGCTCCGCTTTCAAGGCCTGGTAATGTTCCAGCAGGCGCTGCCCGCATATCCACCACGCCCTTGAGGTTTCAAGGGTGATCCGTCTCATGTATCGGTCACGCGCCTCAAGGACGTGCCCGGTAATCGTTTGATGCAACTGCTGCAATTCGTCTGCTTCCTTGACGCCCAATTTCTCAATGAGAACCCGGC
This sequence comes from Acidiferrobacterales bacterium, assembly GCA_015492195.1. Lineage (GTDB taxonomy): Bacteria > Pseudomonadota > Gammaproteobacteria > Acidiferrobacterales > Sulfurifustaceae > S146-88. The sequence goes on along the minus strand of WGFP01000175.1, from coordinate 5,484 downwards.
TTGTTTTAAAGACACGCGGCTTGGTGTCCTTTGTGAGAAAGATCTCACTGACCAGGCGAAAGGCTTTTTCTTTTGTTGTCTCGGGCAAACGCGCGCGCGTAAGCATGTCGATCCATTTGAGGTTTGTTTGGGTAGGGTGCCCGGCGAGGAGTTGCGCGTAGCGGTCTAGCGATTTGTTTAACTTTGAATCGGCCTGGAATGCCGCTAGGGGGTCGTCTTGCAGTGAAACCGCCAGGGTTTTCTGTAACGCGTCGGCGGCAAAACCGACGGGGTCCGTTCGATCTTCCACGTAGGCCCACCAATCACTGCGATGCACGAGAAAATCCGACAGCACGTTGCGGACGTTGTCCGGGCCGTTGCAATGTTTCAGCAGGATATCCATGGCCTGCGCCGGACCACCGGCGGGTTCCCGCGTGATTTCCTCATCAAGGCGACGCCAGGCCTGCGCTTCCAGTTCCGACGTGGTCTCGGTCAATTCAAAGCCGGGAGGGACCTCGGCCTCCAGGGGGAAACGTCGCAGGATTTCCTGGCAGAAGGCATGGAAGGTGGTGGCGCGCAGTTCATGCACGGCGCCGACCACGGTTTCATAAAGCCCGCGCGCGTTCTCCAGGGTGTGCGGTTCGGGGGGCACGTCCAGCCGGGCGAGCTGTTCGGACAGCGCGGCATCATCGGCGGCGGCCATGGCCAACAGCAAATCGGTGACGCGCCGGCGCATTTCCCCGGCCGCTTTACGGGTGAACGTGATGGCCAGGATGGCGCCGGGCGCGGAACCGGCAAGCAGCAGCCGGACGATACGGTGGGTCAGAAGCCGGGTTTTGCCGGTACCGGCGGCGGCATGGACCACGACATTGTGCGTGGGCGCTGTGGCCGGGGAGATGTCAGGCACCGTTTACCCCTTTATGCGGGGATGGTATGGAGGCAGAAAATCCCAAATAATGTTCAATAGATTGAAAATATTGAATAACTATAACTACATGATATTTATACATAATATCTATAATCATGGAAAATAAACCGCTAAATTTAAGGTATTATCTTGATTTTTTCCAAACTTCAAATATAGTTCTGTAAATGGCAGGGAAGCCAACAGGGACGGTATCCGCAACATCGGACGTGCCACAGCGAAGTCAACCTCAAGCACGGAAGCGAACAGGCGGAGGTAATAATCTGTAACTTGAGTTCAAAGGCGGCCGCAAGGCCGCCTTCTTTATACCGTGGCATCTTTTGGCTCCGTCCACATTTCTCGGCGACAAAGCCCCTCCATGGAACAGTAAGCACAGGTCTGGTTGTCCCCCCAGGCGGGAAGCGCCGCTCCTCCGTCGAGCGCCCGTATCAACGCCAGTAATCGGTCCCGGACCGCCTCGCACAGGGATTGCAAAGCTTCCCCCTCCAGTTTGTGCCGATCGCTGAGCCCTTGGCCCTTAAGTTCCAGAAACAACACTTGTTCTACGTGCTCCTCCATCAGCAAGGCATAGAATGGAAGTTGGGTCTGTTCCCCGCCGGCGATGGCGTCGCGGTGGGGCACGGATCCGGTTTTGTAATCAATAATGCCGCAGCCGTGCGGGCCCCGGTCTAGGCGATCAATACGACCGGTCAAGGTCAGCGACATGTCGCCCTTGCTGAATTTCCGTCGCCTCGTGAGTTCGGCATTCTCCGTTTTCCACGCGGCCGCCCGTTCTAGTTCCCAGTCGAGGTAACTCGGAATGTTTTCCTGCCAGCGGTAAAGCCAGCCGCGGTTGCTGAAGTGTCGGGACACGTCCCCGGCAAAGGCCGCCTGAGAGATTTCCTGAAGCAAGGCTTCCGCCTCGGCGCGCGTTTCGGGCGTCAGCGGTTTGTCCCACGGCCCGGGCAGACCGGAGACGCCCTTGTGGAACGCTTGCAAAATAAGATGAATGCGCCGCCCGTAATCGGATTTTTCCATCTCCTCGCGAACCTCTTCCACGGGGGCGAGACCAAGGCTGTGCGCGGCGTAGAACTGATACGGGCAATCCAGCAGGCGCTGGTGGGCGGTCGCGGACAGGGTATGCGGCACCCGTGTCGCCGGCAAGCTGACGGCCGGGAAGCCTTGCGGAACGGGCAGGGGTGCGTCGTCGGTGGCGATCGGAGAAATCTGCTGCATCAGGGACGCCAGTTCGGCGTCACCCGGCGCTTCATCGTAAGCCAGTTGATGAAACGCGCGCAGGCGTTCGACCCACGGGCTGGGGACAAGCGCCTCGCCCTCTTGCTCTTTGCGCAGGCTGATCAACACCTGGGGCGCGGCCTCAAGCAGACGGCGAAAGTCGTGGAAAAGGACTGAATAGCGTCTCTTAAGGGAGGACAGCCCCAGTTGCGCCCGTACTCCGTCGTTGAAAAAGGGGGGGAGGGCGATACTGCCGGGCAGATGCTCACGCGTGCACCCCGCGACAATCACGGCCTCGAACCGGTACAGGCCGCTCTCGGCAAGACCCATTAATTCGACACCCTGACCGTGCATGGGCGGCCGGAAACGACGGCGCTCGAGGTGGCGTCGCAGCCAGTGATGGAATTCCATCCACTGCATGCGCAGCGCCCTGCCGGTAACCGCGGCGCGAAGTTCCTCCAGGCTTGCGAGCAGCCGGTTGCCGGCTTCGTCCTTCCGGTATTCAGTGATCAATCCCAACCGCTCAAGGCTGAGCATCATGGCATCGAGGTGCGCCGAAACCGGCCGCGCCTGTTTGCGCATCAGCGCGCGTAACGGTTGGGCCGCTTTTTCAAGCCGGTCGAGCAGGTCCCCCACGTTGATCTTGGTGTCGGCGCTGGAGCGCTCGCCTGGGTTTCCGCCGGCCCGTGCAAGCGCCGCGCGATACCTTCCGAGATCGGAAGCGACGTTGTATTTGCGCACCACGTCCCGTTCAAATCGGATGACGGTCTGATGCAAGGCCGGGCGCTCGAGCCCAAACGTGACGAAGGGAGATTTAAGCAGATCAAGCAAGGGTGCATAAGCGAAATTCTGTTCGAGGCACTCCAGCCAGCGCATGAGGACCGTCGCCGCGCTGGTGGTGGACAGGGCCCAGCCGCCGCCGTCCTTGAGCGCAATGTTTGCCCGTTCCAGCAAGGCACGTACGCGGCGTGCCAGTTTGCGGTCATTGGTAACGATGCCGATGTTACGCCGTCCTTGTAAAAACCAACGTCGCACCTGGAGGTCAATGGCCCGCGCTTCCCATTCCATATCCGGCGCCTGATAAATGAAGAGCCTGCCGCCCGTCGGGCTTGCCGGGGTTTCCGCCGCCTGAGCGCGCGCGCGGGTTGGAAGGTTATGGGTGTGCGCATAAACCCGGCGCAAGAACCGGGCATAGGCGTCCGGCGGCGCCGGCGCTTCCGGCCGGATACCCAGTTTTTGCAGCAGCGTGCTGATCGGGCCGTCCTCGCCGGGGTAGCCGCTTTCACCGGGTCGGCCTTGAAGCACGAGCGTCAGTTGCCGTTTTATGAGCAGAGTTCTTACCCAGTCGGTTTCCGCCTCCGAAAAGTCGACGAATCCGGCAAGATAGAGCCGCGCATTCGGCGGCAGGTGTTCAAGGCTGCGCGTGAGATTGCCGACGGTCATCAGCGTCTTGTCTTGCAGTTTGTTCGCCGCAAGATGCTTAAGCCACGCGCCCCATAGGGTATGCACCAGGTTCGCTTCCTGGTCGAGAGGCGCCAGCGACCGGGCGGCGATCCCGTAGCCCGTATTCAATTGATGTCTGAACTGTTCCAGGCTTTCGGGCCGGCGACAATGGTTCAGGATGAGTTCATCGAACAGTGCCAGCAGACTGTCAATCAACGGCCAGGTTCCGAAGCGTCGACGGATCTCGGGAAAGTCCGCCAGCGCTTCGTACAAGACCATCTCGCGCGCCGTGTCGCTTAGGATTTTGAATTTAGGGTCGGTAAAACGATTCAACCAGGACGAAAGGGCGCCGGCGTAAGGCGGGAGCAGGGCGGAATGACCGCGCTCCCCGGCGCGGTCCAGGAGAATTTTTCTGAAGCGCCGGACCGTTGCGCCCTGCGGAAACAGGACGGCGTGTGGGCTCAGGTCGGGGAGTTCGAATGCATGGTGATCGAGCAGCAGTTCAGCGAGTCTGTGTAACGGATCTTCTCCGTAAGGGACGAGCAGAATCGCACGATCAGCGTTCAAGGTACTTGAGTTTACCGGGCTTGTTTTCCCATTCCGCCGCGTCCGGCGGCGCATCTTTTTTCTCGGAGATCACCGGCCATTCTTTGGTCAGCTCCGCATTGAGTTCCAGAAATTGTTTTTGATCTTCCGGAAGATCGTCTTCCGCATAAATCGCGTTTACCGGGCACTCGGGCACACAGAGGGTGCAGTCAATGCATTCTTCCGGGTCGATGACCAGAAAATTCGGCCCCTCGTGAAAACAATCCACGGGACAGACCTCCACGCAGTCAGTGTATTTGCATTTGATACAGTTTTCAGTGACCACGTACGTCATTATTCATCTCCATATTCATGAATGGGCCGAATGATACACATTACCGCCCTAGGGAGGAATATCGAGGGACAGGGAAAAATCGGAAGTATATTTAAGGAATAGGGCGCGCTAAAGCCGCCAAACGGAAAGGCCGGCCTGCCGCAGGGACTCGGCATCGAGCGCGGATTTTACGTCGATAAAGCTGCCGTTTTTTACCACTTTTTTTGCATATTCCGCGATCGGTTTTTCCTGAAATTGCATATGCGCGACGGCGAGAATGATCGCATCCGCCGTCGGTGGCTCTTCCCACGCCATCAGCTCGACCCCGCACTCATTACGCACATTGGTCTTCTCCGGTACGGGGTCATGGACGCAGACTTTAATGCCGTAGGACCGGAGTTCGTTGATCAGATCAATCACGCGTGAGTTACGCAGATCGGCCACGTTTTCCTTGAAGGTGATGCCGGGAACGTTGACAACCGCGTCCTTGATCTGGCTGCCGGTGCTGATCATGTGTTTGACGGTCTGTTCCGCGATATATCTTCCCATGTTGTCGTTGATGCGCCTCCCTGCAAGGATGACATGGGGATGATAGCCGGCCATTTCCGCCCGATGGGTCAGGTAATAGGGATCCACGCCGATGCAATGGCCGCCGACCAATCCCGGGCGGAAAGGCAAAAAATTCCACTTTGTTTCCGCCGCGCGCAACACCTCATGGGTGTCGATTCCGAGTCGGTTGAAAATAATGGCGAGTTCATTCATCAGGGCGATGTTAAGATCGCGCTGGGTATTCTCGATGACCTTGGCGGCTTCAGCGACTTTGATGCTGGGGGCGCGGTAGATGCCGGCTTCCACCACTTGCGCGTACAGTTTGGCGACGGCATCCCGCGTCGCCTCATCGTCACCGGCAATGACTTTGGTAATAGTGGCCAGGGTGTGCACTTTATCTCCCGGATTGATGCGTTCGGGTGAATAGGCGACATGAAAATCCCGTTTCCATTTCATCCCGGAGCTTTGTTCAAGCAACGGCACACACACCTCCTCCGTGGCGCCGGGATAGACC
>WGFP01000174.1 GCA_015492195.1 Acidiferrobacterales bacterium | reverse complement strand
TTGCAAAACAATTGGGCGTTCAGGACGGAAGCCTGGAATCACTGCGTGCCCAGGTGCGTTCCAGTTTGGAACGTGAAGCCGGCCAGCGCAGCCGCGCCGTGGTGCGCGCACGGGTGTTAAAGGCTTTGCTCGATGCCAACCAGTTCGAGTTGCCCGAAAGTCTTGTTAGCGCGGAGGTCGAGCGGTTAAAACAACAGGATCACAAGACCGCCGGTACCGCACCGCAAGACGACGAAGCCTATCTCAATCGCGCCCGTCCCCGCGTGGCACTCGGTCTGATTGTGGCGGAGATCGTGCGCACCCGGGGCATCACACCGGATCCGGCCAGGGTCCGGGCCCGGTTGGAGGAAATGGCGGAGGAATACGAATCGCCGGAAACGTTTATCCAGTGGCACTATGCTGACCCCGGGCGGCTTGACGGGATTGAGTCCCTGGTGATGGAAGAAAAGGTTGTGGAAGATTTGCTGGGCACCGCCGAAGTCAGCAACAAGCAGGTGAGTTTCCAGGAATTGCTGCAAATGGAAATTTCCACCCAATAAGATGTTTTTATTTTAAGGAACGGCTTATGACGAATTCCGAGCAGGAAAACGGCGCCTTGGGTTTGCAGGGGCTTGGTTTGATACCGATGGTGATCGAGACCACCGGTCGGGGCGAGCGCGCCTACGACATCTACTCACGCATGCTCAAAGAGCGGGTGGTGTTCCTGGTGGGACCGGTCGAGGACCACACGGCCAACTTGGTGGTGGCGCAACTGTTGTTTCTGGAATCGGAAAACCCGGACAAGGACATTCATCTCTATATCAATTCCCCCGGCGGGGCGGTCAATGCCGGGCTCGCCATTTACGACACCATGCAGTTTATTAAGCCTGATGTCAGCACGGTCTGCGTGGGACAGGCGGCCAGCATGGGCGCGTTGATTCTGGCGGGCGGGGCCAAGGGCAAGCGTTTTTGTCTGCCGCACGCGCGCATGATGATCCATCAGCCAATGGGGGGATTTCAGGGGCAGGCAACGGACATAGATATCCACGCCAGGGAGATCCTGCGCGTTCGTGAACGCCTGAACGAGATTCTGGTCAAACATACCGGCCAGACTCTGGCACGGGTTCAGGAGGGGACCGATCGGGACAACTTCATGGACAGCGAGGAGGCGGTTGACTTCGGGCTCATTGATTCGGTGATAGAAAAACGCGCCTAAAACACTTTTATATAATGGGTGTACTTGCTGGCGCATATGCTATAAATATAGGTATAATTAATGAATTCTAGAGAGCCGCAATTTTAGAGCGAGGTCCTTAATCAAAATTGAGGTTTAAGGATGGCTGACGATAATCAGAACGGCAGGGGCGACGGAAAAGGGGAAAAACTTCTTTACTGTTCCTTCTGTGGCAAGAGCCAGCACGAAGTGCGCAAGCTTATCGCAGGCCCATCGGTGTTTGTTTGCGATGAATGCGTAGAGCTCTGTAACGACATCATCCGCGAGGAAGTACAGGAAGAAAAGAACGCCGCCGAGGCGGACAAGAAATTCCCCACGCCGCGCGAAATCAACCAGATACTTGATGAGTATGTCATCGGCCAATCCGATGCCAAAAAGGTGCTTTCCGTCGCCGTTTATAACCACTACAAGCGCATTGAGCACGAAAGCAGAGTCGGTGAGGTTGAGCTGTCCAAAAGCAATATCCTGCTGATCGGGCCCACGGGTTCCGGCAAGACTTTGCTTGCGGAAACCCTGGCGCGTTTATTGAATGTGCCATTTACGATTGCCGATGCTACGACCTTGACCGAGGCCGGGTATGTCGGCGAGGACGTCGAAAACATTATCCAGAAGCTTCTGCAGAAATGTGATTACGACGTTGACAAGGCCCAGCGTGGCATCGTCTACATTGACGAAATAGACAAAATTTCGCGCAAGTCGGAGAACCCTTCAATCACCCGGGATGTATCGGGCGAAGGCGTTCAACAGGCATTGTTGAAACTGATTGAAGGAACCATTGCGTCGGTACCGCCCCAAGGCGGTCGCAAACACCCGCAGCAGGAATTTTTGCAGGTGGATACCAGCAACATCCTGTTTATCTGCGGCGGCGCTTTTTCAGGATTGGAAAAGGTTGTCCAATCGCGTTCTGAAAAAAGCAGTATCGGTTTCGGCGCGGAGATCAAGAGCAAGTCCGACGCCGGCAACGTCGGTGATATCCTGCGCGCCGTCGAACCGGAGGACCTGATCAAATATGGCCTGATCCCGGAGTTCGTCGGTCGCCTGCCGGTGATGGCCGTCTTGGATGAGCTGGATGAAGCGGCGCTGATCAAGATACTGACGGAGCCCAAGAACGCTTTGGTCAAACAGTATCATAAGCTGTTCAAGTTTGAAGGGGTGGAGCTTGAGATCCGCGATGAAGCGCTGGCGGCGGTGTCCAAGCGTGCCATGGATCGCAAAACGGGTGCACGTGGCCTGAGATCCATTTTAGAGCAGTCATTGCTTGATATCATGTTCGAGCTGCCCTCCACGGATAACGTGAAAAAGGTCGTGGTGGAAGCAAACGTGATTACCGATTCCGCCAAACCGCTGCTTATTTACGCCGAGGATGACGAGCAGGACAAAAAGCGCGTATCGGTCAGTTCCTGACCGGCGCCATGTGTGGGACGCAAACCCCGCGCCGCGCGCGGGGTTTTTTTTGGCATCGATTCCGGCACTTACGGCAGGGGGTACATATGCGCTATTTGAGCCGTCCAAAAAATACCGTGAAACATTGAAATTCACGCACTTAGGCCCCAAACTTAAAAAACAAATATATTCATACGAAACGAAATCATGACGACAGATAAACAAGAGAACCAAGCCCCAGAAATTATTTCCGGATCGGAAACGGTGTTACCGGTGTTGCCGCTGCGCGATGTCGTCGTGTTTCCGTTCATGGTTATCCCCCTGTTCGTCGGCAGACGCAAATCCATAAAGGCGCTGGAAAGGGCCATGGAAACGGGCAAGCAGATTATGCTTGTCGCACAGAAAAGTGCCTCGGATGATGATCCGGTGGAGGAAAATATCCATCAGGTCGGCACGGTGGCAAGCATCCTGCAATTGCTGAAACTGCCTGACGGGACGGTCAAGGTATTGGTGGAAGGCGAGCGCCGCGCCGTGATTCAACATTACCTTGAGACGGAAGAGTACTTCTCCGCGCAAGTGGCGTTCTTGGATACCATACCCCTCGAGGATCGTGAGGGCGAGGCATTGATGCGCTCCGTGCTTGCCGAGTTTGATCAGTACGTAAAATTGAATATGAAAATTCCGCCGGAGATTCTGACCTCCTTGTCCGGTATTGACGATCCGGGGCGCCTGGCGGATACCATCGCCGCTCACTTGAGTCTCAAGATAGACGAGAAGCAGCAGATACTGGAGATCCAGGATGTGCGCGGGCGCCTGGAACGTATTCTCATGGTGATGGAGGCGGAAATTGATCTGCTTCAGGTTGAAAAGCGCATCCGCGGCCGGGTCAAGCGACAGATGGAGAAAAGTCAGCGCGAGTACTACCTCAATGAACAGATGAAGGCGATTCAGAAGGAACTTGGCGAGATGGAGGACACGCCGAATGAAGCCGAGGAGTTGGCTCAGAAAATCGCCAAGGCCGGCATGCCGAAAGAGGTGCGCGAGAAGGTTGAGACCGAGCTCAACAAGCTCAAAATGATGTCACCCATGTCGGCAGAGGCCACCGTCGTGCGTAATTACATCGACTGGATTCTGAATGTGCCGTGGAAAAAACGGACCAAGATCCAGAAAGATTTGAACAAGGCGGGAGAAATCCTCGAAGCCGATCATTACGGCCTGGAAAAGGTCAAGGAACGCATCCTTGAGTACCTTGCCGTACAACAGCGCGTCAACAAGCTTAAGGGCCCGATTCTGTGTCTGGTGGGTCCGCCCGGTGTGGGCAAGACCTCGCTGGGGCAATCCATCGCGCGCGCGACCAACCGCAAGTTCACGCGTATGTCCCTGGGCGGGGTGCGTGATGAAGCGGAAATACGCGGCCATCGACGGACTTACATCGGTTCGTTACCCGGCAAAATCATCCAGAATATGTCCAAGGTCAAGGTGCGTAACCCGCTGTTTATGCTGGATGAGGTCGATAAAATGGCCATGGATTTCCGTGGCGACCCGTCTTCGGCGTTGCTTGAGGTGCTCGATCCGGAGCAAAACCATACCTTCAATGATCATTATCTGGAGGTCGACTACGACCTTTCGGATGTCATGTTTATCGCGACGGCGAACACACTAAATATTCCTCCTCCCTTGCTTGATCGCATGGAGGTGATTCGCCTGTCCGGTTACACGGAAGACGAGAAGGTCAATATCGCCTTGCGTTATCTGGTCCCGAAACAGCTTAAGAACAACGGGCTGAAGGAAAACGAGATCTCAATCTCCGAGAAGGCCATTCGCAACATTGTGCGTTATTACACGCGCGAGGCCGGGGTGCGGAACCTGGAGCGTGAGATCTCCAAGATATGCCGCAAGGTGGCGAAAGAGCTCTTGCTTAATAAAGATCGGAAAAGGGTTGCCATCACGCCGCGAAGCCTGGACAAATATCTCGGTGTGCGGCGTTTCCGTTACGGCATCGCCGAAGAGGTCAATCAGATCGGTCAGGCCACGGGTCTCGCTTGGACCGAGGTCGGCGGGGAGTTGCTGACGATAGAGGCCGCGATTGTTCCCGGCAAGGGTAACACCCTGTATACCGGAAAGCTTGGGGACGTGATGAAGGAGTCCATTCAGGCGGCAACGACCGTGATCCGGAACCGGGCTGGCAAGCTTGGTTTGCCGTCGGATTTTTATCAGAAACACGATTTCCACGTGCACGTGCCCGAAGGCGCCACGCCCAAAGACGGGCCGAGCGCGGGCATCGCGATGTGCACGGCCATGGTGTCCGCCCTGACGAAGATCCCGGTGCGCGCGGAAGTCGCCATGACCGGGGAGATCACCCTGCGCGGCGAAGTATTGCCGATCGGCGGCTTGAAGGAAAAACTGCTAGCGGCGCATCGCGGCAGCATTAAAACGGTGCTGATTCCCGAGGAAAATCGTAAAGACCTGGTTGAGATTCCGAAAAACATCCGCGACCGGTTGGATATCAGACCGGTGCGCTGGATAGATGAAGTGCTTGAGGCGGCGCTCGAACACTTGCCGGAACCGCTGGATGAGGAGCCCGTGGAGCCGAAGACCGGCAAGGCCGCGTCGGATAAGCGCGAGGAAGTAAAACCGCTTACCACGCACTGAGGGCATAGGGGCTGTTACCGGGGGTTTCCGCGTTTGTCATCATCGCGCCGGCCGTGTTCTGATCATACATATCTCCACCCCGTGCTACTTCGGAGAATTCGCGGTTCAAGGCTGGCAAAGGCCTTGGGGATGCCGTAAACTAGCGCACCCTTTTGTGGGTGCCTTTCTATTTCCGCCGGGTGCTTAGCTCAGTTGGTAGAGCGTCGCCCTTACAAGGCGAAAGTCGAAGGTTCGAATCCTTCAGCACCCACCAGTTCAGAAGACGAAGGACAGAGAACGGAGGACAGAATCGGCAAAGACGAGCCGCTTCGCAGCAAGCCTTAATTATTATCCGTCTTCTGTCCTCTGATACGGAGCGGTAGTTCAGTTGGTTAGAATACCGGCCTGTCACGCCGGGGGTCGCGGGTTCGAGTCCCGTCCGCTCCGCCAGTAATATTCAAAAAAAGGGCGAGGAATTCCAGCCGCCCTTTTTTATTTTTTATTATGGTATTGATGCCCCCCCCTCTAAATCCATGTATCCGGAATTGAAGAGTATCCGGTCCTTCCTGTAGAGTATCCGTCCATGCTGACCAAGATTAGAGAGAAAACCCAGGGTATTATCGCCGGCTTCATCGTGACGTTGATTATCATTCCGTTCGCGCTGTGGGGTATCAGCTCCTATTTTGAAGGGGGTTCTGCGGTCAATGTGGCCAGCGTGGATGACATAGAGCTTAGCCGAACAACATATCGGAGAGCTCTGGATCGGTTTCGCGGTCAAGTAAAACCTGATGTGCTGGACAGTTACGAGTTTAAGCAAGGAGTATTGAACAGCCTTATCGATCAGGTGCTGTTGGCGCGTGACGCCGAGGAACAAGGCTATCGGCTGAGCGATGCGAAGCTTAGCCGGTTGATCCGTGAGGCGCCGTATTTTAAGCGTAACGGTCGCTTTGATCCGCAATTGTACGAGGCATTATTGCGACGGGAAGGCATTAGTATAAGTGATTTTGAGGCACGCGTACGCCGCGAAAATCTGATTAAACAGGTGCAAAGCGGGTTTGACGAGAGCGCCATTGTGACCGATTCGGATATTGCGCCGATCTTGCGCCTGTTGCTGCAACGACGCGAGATCGCCTACGTCACAATCAATCCAAAACAATTTATCGACCGAATCAGCGTCAGTGAGGACGACATTAAGAAGTATTATTCCACACATACGGATGACTTTAAAATTCCTGAACAAGTGCGCATTGAGTATATCCGCCTTTCCGCTGAAGAGAGCATAAAAAAATATCAACCCAGTGAAGAAGAGCTGCGCGCGGCTTATGATGAGGAAGCAAGCCGTTACGCCGTTCCCGAAAAGCGTCGCGCCAGTCATATATTAATTCAATTGGCGAATAATGCTCCGGCAGACGCCGTTCAACGCGCCCTGGACAAAGTTCGGGACGTGCAGGAAAAACTGCGTCAGGGGGCGAGCTTCTCGGCATTGGCAAAAAAATATTCCGATGATCCGGATTCCGCCGCCAAGGGTGGTGATTTGGGCATGATCAGCCGCGGGATATTGCCTAGAGAATTGGAAGTGGCGATTTTTCGCCTGAAACCGGGCGAGATCAGCGAGCCGGTACGAACTGATTTTGGTTACCATCTTGTCAAGCTGACCGACTACACTCCGGAGAAGCGCAAAACGTTTGCCCAGATGCGTGGCGAGCTGATGAAGTTGGTGCGCAAACGCAAGGGCGAGGAACGCTTCTACGATCAAATTGATCAATTCCAAAATCTGGTTTATGAACAGCCGGACAGCTTGATACCGGTCGCCAAGGAATTGGACTTGCAAGTGCGACAGAGCGGATGGTTCACGCGTACAGGCGGAAAAGGGATTGCTG
>WGFP01000173.1 GCA_015492195.1 Acidiferrobacterales bacterium | reverse complement strand
ATTTTATGGTTGTCTTATTTTACATATCCTGTAAATCCTGTTAATCCTGTCTATTTAAGTTATTACGAACTTGCAACTCTCCAGCGAAGACCTGTTACGTTTGAACGTACTGCTTGCGAACGACGTCGAGGCAATTCGCATCGATGAGCAGACTATGACGGTTCACGGTCTGTCCGGCACCAATGAAGCCAGCGTCCCGCTGAACCCCAACTGCCGGCCGGAGCAGTATCTCCGGCGGGTGCGCGAACTGTTATCCAGCCACGTATTGGGGTCGCCCGGCGGATATCCGGTTTTCCTGAAACGCTGGACGCGCATGGGACAAGCCAAGGGCGGCCAACTGGAAAAGCTGCTGCTGCTCGGCGAACCGGAGGCGATCGTGGCCGTCGCCGGCGCCGCAGGCCTTACCGATGAACTCGCCCGCCGCGCATGGTGGGCGCAACCCACGGCGGACATCGCCCGCTGCATGCTGGAACGGGATGCCGTGATAAAAGGCGAGATGGGAAAAGTGCTCGCGGATTTTCTGGTTGAGCACCTGCCGTTTGAAACCGATCCCTTGGCCATCATCACGACGGTGCGATTGATTTTGCAACCCGGCCTGATCGACGCCGAAACCCGAATGCGCATCTGGGCAAAAGGCACGCACAAAAACGTTTATCGTCTCGGCTTCCTGGAAGCGGCGCCGAATGATTTGCCCGAACCGCTCCCGCCTCGGCGGGATTATGCACTGCATGCCGACAAGCTGGCTGCGCTGGCGCAAAAAGGCAATGCTCCGGCGGCATTGCTTGCTCAATTACTGGACGGCCCCGGTCAAACTTTTCTCACCGTCTCCGAGACGCTGCTGCGGCATCCGGTAAACCACGATGTAGTGGTAGTGTTGTTAACCGTGATCGGAAACTATTTCAGGCCCGCCTTGATCCCGCTTGGATCGTCGCGGGATGTTTCGGAAATCATCAGGCAGGCAGAAGGAATCTATGCGGCGCCTTCCGGAGAACTGGCGGCGTTGATCGCCGCCGTGCCACAGTATAAGCATGAAATAATCGCCATGCTTGTGCTGGCACACGCGCGCGAAGCGCTCGTCTCCGAGATTCTTGCCAAAACCACGGCCAGCGGAACGCTGTTGCAACGCAAACTGGAGCCGGTCATCGCGCCGTTGCTGGATCAATATAAGGCGCTTGTGGAACCCCGGAAAAAGGAAACCTCATCGCGTCGCCGCAATCGCTGAATACGGTTGTTTTATTTTTCGGGTTTCTTGGGACGCCCGATCTTGTTGATCGGAACCATCACTTCCTCTTTTTTTCCCGGGACGTTCTGGCCGGGTTCATCAATATAACGCGGCCGCATATTCATGGGCTCGCCCGCCGCTTCGGCCAGCTCGCGCTCGCGGGCGGTAATCAACTTGAGGCATTGACGAATTCCTTCAATGGTTCGATCCGATAAGGGATGTATCATGCCCGGCGCGGTCGTCGTGTCTTTAATGACGCTCGTCAATACCAACTTCATCGCCCGCAGGATTCGGGATTCCTTATCGGTCTTCGAACCCGCCTGTTCCGCGCTCATCAGAATTTCCTTAAAGAATCCGGTGGGATAAAAATATAACACATCGCGCCAACGATTAAGACTGATCGCTGACACTAATGATCAAAAAAATAGGCTTACAGAGATGAAGGGGAACCGACGGATATGGACCGTTGCAATAGCTTCCTGACTCAGGATTCCACGCTGTAGCGGCGTTTGTAACGCAACACCTTGCGTACGTAAAGCCGGGTTTCTCGATAGGGAGGGATGCCCTTGTATCTTTTTACCGCGTTCTCGCCGGCATTATAGGCGGCAATAATCAAATAGTTTTTGTTGTTAAATTTCTTGGAAAGATATTTCAGGTGGCGCACGCCGGCCTGAATATTCTGGACGGGATCATAGATGTCCGTGATGCCGTAGCGTGCTGCGGTCTTCGGCATAAGCTGCATCAACCCCACCGCCCCCTTGTGTGATTTGGCGTAGGGATTAAAAGCGGACTCAGCATGTATAATGGCCTTCACCAGGGCAAAGTCGACGCGGTATTGCGCGGCGATGCGTCTGATCAGCGCGTCATAAGTGGAAGGTTTCGCGCGAAAGAACTGGCTGTCCTTGCTCACCGCCAGATGTCCCAAGCCTCTGGCGTTGTTCCCCACCCGAACAAGCCGGTAGTGTTTATTGTTCAGGGCGTAGTCGGTCACGATCCGTGTGCCGTTTGGCATTTCGTAAACGTACATGCGGGTGCCGCCCGCCAAGGCGGTTCCGGAAAACAACACAAATAAACTGAATGCCAAACTCGGCTTTACTATCCGCAACAGCAAGCTCTCCATTTGTCACCCCTTCCTGAGTTACCCCGATAGAGCTTGCCTGCACATCCCATGCCAGCCTGTCCGGGAGGGCCGGAACCATACATAACATATTATATTTATTGAATTTTTATTTGTAATAATCGCCTGACACATATGACGTATTTAAGGGGACAAAAAACGGCAGGGTGACGTGTTGGGGAAGGAAAACGGAACGTACTTCGACAGGCACTTAAGTCAACAATTCAGTGTCCTCATGGGAGTACGGCGGGGAACAGCAACACAGGATCCGGAGTTCTTCGCCGCCCGTGTTTTCGATCCGGTGCGGCGTGCCCGGCGGGATGCACAGGGTGTCGCCGGCGCTGACCGCAAAGGTTTCATCCCCCAGAGTCATCCGTCCTCCGCCCGCGATGATGTGGTAAAGCTCTTCACTCCGATGGTGCCGGTGTAATTGTGTCGTTGCACCGACCGGAACGACCGCCTCCGCCAGACTCTGGTTGGCATTGCCGTGTATAGAAGGATGCATCAGCTCGCGGATGGTGGACCCGTCCTTGGTGACATACGGTTTGATGTCGGTGTATCGGGTTTTCTTCATTATAAGGAAAGTGCAACGTTAGGCGCCGGACAGGTCGAACAACCGCGAACCTCCGAATTAGGCCGTTGCAGAACGATTTTAAGTTCTATCCGTATCTCCCGTCCATTCGCGGTCGTATAAGCATGGGAAAATAAACGTAAAGAAACATGGAAAAGGAAATAATCCAAAACACCTGAGACAGGCCGACCCAAACCATATAATAAGCTTGGTCGGCCAGAGGAAAGAGCACTCTGACGACTGTTCCGATGAACAGTATCGCAAAAATCCAGAACAGCGCCGGCGGCGGTTCAGAGACGCTCCTTCCCGTATGCCCGAGCGAGACGCGCGACATCATGCCGATTGTAATCATGCCTATGCCGCCGAAGGCGAAAGCGTGCACCGCCAGGTACTGGGACACCCCAAAAACGAAAACCGCAGCCTTGAGGGCGAAGCCGGCAACCAATGATCCGTAGGCAAGATAAAGAACCCATAGCAACGGCTTTTTCCATATTCCATGCGTATACCACCCCAGCATTCTCACTCCATGAATAACGAATAAAATTCCGGCGAGCAGGGCCACGGGCGCTTCATCGGGTATTAAGAGGTCTGCGATCCAGAACAGAAGAAAAAGCACAAGGCTCGATATATCAAGCCATTTCCGATTCTTGAGTTGGACGGGATAACCCACACCCTGCTCAATAAAGAACGGAATCACCCTCCTCCCCATGGTAAAGATAAGGGCAAGAATCAAATAAAGCCCGGAATACAATCCCCAATACACGCCTTTAGACAGAATGCCGAGCACACCCAAATAGAACAGGATGTTGCTGGCAAGAATCAGGAGTAACTTCGAGATAATAACGA
>WGFP01000172.1 GCA_015492195.1 Acidiferrobacterales bacterium | reverse complement strand
TTGCTGGAGCGTCGTGGGTGAGTTCCATTATGTTATTACTTTCGTGACATCTTATTTTTAGTAATGGATTCTGCCTGCCTTCATTTATATTGTGGTCTTGCCTGCATGAAGGATCAGAGCTGAAAAAAAGTAATACAGCGGATTTATTCGCCGATCAGGGCGTTGAGCTTGGCGGCGCAGATAAAGTCGTTTGTCGACAGGCCCTTGACGGCGTGGGTGCTGTAGCGCACGTGGCAGCGTTTGTAGCCGACCTCGATATCGGGGTGATGGTCTTCGCGGTGGGCGATCCAGGCGAGGGCGTTTACGAACGCCATGGTTTCGTAATAGTTCTTGAAACTGAAGGTGCGGCTGATCTCGGTGGCGTTGTCGTTTAACGCCCACCCGGCGGTTTGTTCGAGAAGCGCCAAGGCTTCGTTTTTGTCGAGCGGCTTAACGCCGCCCTCGCAGGCTTTGCAGGATTGTTGCTTGAGGTCTGACATGGTTATCCCCCGTTACTTGAACTTGTAATACGTGTCGTTCAGATACTTTACCAAGTCATTGATTTGGTCTTGGGTGAGAGACTTTTTTAGCTGGTGGCCGCAGCTACTGATCTGGCCTTTCAATCCCTCAATGGACTTGATGCGGCGATCTTTGCGTTTGTAAACGCTGTCGTCGTGACAGGCGACGCAATTGGCCTTGTACAGTTTTTTTCCGTGGGCGGTGTCGCCGGGCAGCGGCGCGGCGTGGGCGGCCAGGGACAGGCCGGTTGCAATGAATAAAGTAACGATGTGTCTGATCATAGTGGTCTCTCCCGTTTGCGGAATGAATCAGGTTTTATTCATAAGGCGCGCGATGCGCACCGGCGCCGGCGGATGGGAATCGTAGAACGCCGAATGCAACGGATCGGGCGTCAGGGTGCTGGCGTTTTCCTTGTAGAGTTTTATCAGGGCGCTGACGAGTGCGCGGGCGTCGGCCTGTTCCGCCGCGAAGCTATCCGCCTCGAACTCATGCTTGCGCGATCCCCAGGCAAACACGGGATGTAGAAAGAAGGTAAACACAGGACCGACCAGCACAAACAGTGTCAGCGCGGCATGCGCCGACGGTTGCGTGACGCCGAGTCCCGAGTAAAACCACGCCTGATTGATCAACCAGCCGAGCAGGGCCAGGCCGGCGAGGCTCATGCCCGCCATGAGCGCCATCCGTTTGGCGACGTGTTTGAGCTTGAAGTGGCCGAGTTCATGCGCCACCACCGCCTCCACTTCCTTTTCGCGCAGCGTCTTGAGCAGGCTGTCGAAAAACACGATGCGTTTGTTTTTGCCGAACCCGGTAAAGTAGGCGTTGCCATGGGCGGTGCGTTTTGAACTGTCCATGACAAAGATACCGCGGCTTCTGAAACCGGTTCGGCGCAGCAATCCCACGAGGCGCTTGCGAACGTTGCCGCGTTTGAGCGGCTTGAAACGATTGAAAAGCGGCGCGATCAGGATCGGGTAGGCCCAGACCATGAACAGGCTGAAACCCATCCAGAGCCCCCACACATAAAGCCACCACCACGTTCCCATTTTTTGCATCAGCCACAGCACCGCCATGATCAGCGGCGTACCGAGCACAAACATCAACAGGATTTTTTTGATCAGGTCGGCGGCAAACAATGCCGGCGTCGCGCGGTTGAAACCAAAGCGCTGTTCGAGCACGAAAGTCCGGTACACCGCGGCCGGGAGATCAAGAATGCTCATGATAAAAAACACGCTCAGCATGAAGGCCGTGCCCGTGGCCAGGTCGTTCCAGCCGTAGCCGCGCCAGAAGCGATCGAGCCATTCCAGGCCGCCGCCCAGGGTCCATACGACAAGTATCACAGCCTCAAAAATATCCTCGGTTCGGCCGAACCGGGTGCGGGCGACGGTGTAGTCCGCCGCTTTTCTGTGCGCCTTGAGCGGGATCTTCCCCGCGAAGGCGCGCGGTACCGCGCGCCGCCGCCGAATCACATGCCGGACGTGACGTTGCGCCAGCCATACCTGTGTCAGCAGCATCAGGGCCAGCAGGGATAGAAATAAGATCGTAAAGGTATTCATGGTCAGGGGATGCTATTATCGTCCAAATACGCCGTAAGATTAAATCGGGAGATTACGCATGCCGCAAGCACCAAACGGCTCGCAAAATACCAATGGGTTGATCTGGATTGACCTAGAAATGACAGGGTTAAATCCCGACTCCGATCGGATTATTGAAGTGGCCACCGTGATCACCGACGGTGAGCTTAACACTATCGCCGAAGGACCGGTGCTGGCGGTGCATCAGCCGGATTCGGTGCTGGACGGCATGGATGATTGGAACAAGCGCACCCATCGCGATACCGGCCTGATCGAGCGGGTCAAGGCCTCCACGCTGAGCGAAGCGGAGGCGGAAAAACAGACCCTGGCATTTATTCAGCAGCATGTCCCGAAGAACAAATCCCCCATGTGCGGTAACAGTATTTGTCAGGACCGCCGTTTTCTTGCGCGTCTGATGCCGGAGCTCGAGGCCTGGTTCCACTACCGCAATCTCGACGTCAGCTCCATCAAGGAGCTGGTGTACCGTCGGAGGCCGGAGTTGGTTAACGGTTTTGTCAAAAAGAACACCCACAAGGCGCTTGACGATATTCGTGAGTCCATCGAAGAGCTCAAGTATTATCGCGAGCACTTTTTGAGAATAGAGAAAACGACTTGATTTTGGGGCGCTGTGTCCCGATTTTACAGGAGTGACAATGATGCATGGAGGGTGCAAGCATGACTGAAGAGCAGAAAAAGACTGAACCGGACACGGGACAACAAAAAGAAGAGCTGGCGGCGTACGAAAAGCTGCGGGCTGATGTTAAGAAAATTCTGGGGGAGGTGCGCGACACCGTAAATCCGGACACCATCAAGTCAGCCGTTGACCGCGCCGCCAGGGAACTGAAAGAGGTGGGTGGCCATACCAGCGAGACCATCAGCAAGGTGGCGAATACCCTGAAAAAAGACTTGGCCAGCGCCGCGGAAAGAATGGGTCCCAAGTGGGAAAAATTTTCCGACAAAACCGCCGACCTGTTCGGGGTATGGCGTGATCGGGGGAGTATCTTTCTTGGTCACGCCGCCCAGGCGGTAGGAGAATGGCTCCGGGAGGTCGGCAGCAAACTGGAGCATCAAGGGTATCATACCGGGGAGGCGATCTACGGCGGGACCTTCGAGTGTATCGCCTGTGGTGAACTCGTCACGCTACAGAGACCCGGACATCTGCCACCCTGTCCAAAATGTTTTAAAACCGAGTTCCGGCGGATTTGAAATAAATCTTCACCGCAAAGGCGCAAAGAACGCAAAGATTTAAGAATTGCTATTTTTTATAAAAGCGGTGAGTTTTTTAGCTATGTTGTTGTAACGCCCAGCGCACGTGTTCCCGCACGAGCGCCGAGGGATGGCGGGAACGGGCCTTCAGGGCCGTTAGCACCGCATCGCTCGTGGGGGCATTGCCGAGCGCCACGGCGATGTTCCTGAGCCAGCATTCGTAGCCGATGCGCCGGATGGCCGAACCCTCGGTGCGTTTCAGAAATTCCGCTTCCGACCAGGCAAAGAGCGCCGCAAGCGCCGGCGCATCGAGGCCGTGGCGCGGGGCAAAATCGCGTTCGTTTGTGGTCCGGGCAAAACGGTTCCAGGGACAAATGATCTGACAGTCATCGCAGCCGTAAATGCGATTGCCCATCAGCGGCCGCAATTCAACCGGAATGGAACCGCGCAGCTCGATGGTCAGGTAGGAAATGCAGCGGCGGGCATCAAGTTCATAAGGCGCGACGATGGCCCGCGTCGGACAAACATCCAGGCAAGCGCGGCATGTCCCGCAGTGGTTTTCCGCGGGCGTATCCACCGGCAAAGGGAGATCCGTGTAGAGTTCGCCGAGAAAAAACCACGAGCCGGTTTCCCGGTGAATGAGATTGGTGTGTTTGCCGATCCAACCCAACCCCGCCTTCTCCGCCAGGGCCTTCTCCAGGACGGGCGCGCTGTCGGTGAAGACACGGTAGGCAAAGGACCCGACCGCGTGCTGGATCCGTTCGGCCAGTTTGTGCAGCCGCCGGCGCAATACCTTATGGTAGTCCCTTCCCAAGGCGTAGCGCGAGACAAAACCGAGGTCGGGATGGTTCAAAACCGTTTCGCTCTCACGGGACCCTTGGGGCAGGTAATCCATGCGCGCCAAGATCACGCGTTGTGTTCCCGGAATGAGCTCCTGCGGGCGGCTGCGGCGCGTGCCGTGGGTCGCCATGTAGGCCATCTCCCCGTGCCGACCCCGTCCCAGCCAATTCAGCAGGTGCGTTTCGGCGTCACCGAGATCGGTATCGGCGATGCCGAGGTGCTGAAACCCAAGCTCCCGCCCCCATGCCTTGATATCAACGGCCAGACGCGCAAAGTCGATTCTTTCCTTTACGGAGCGTGGCGGTTGTGCCGTATCATGTGCAATCGGTTTTATCATATCTATCATTATAAAACGGACAGGATTTACAGGATAAACAATACATTATTCCTGAATAGATAGTATCCATTAGTTCCTGTTTTCGTGAGATCATGTGAGTCCTGTTAATTCCGTCTATGTAAAATAAATTCGTAAGGATTCGTATTATATGACATTACCCGAAACCCTTTACCGTGCCGCGCAGGTACGCGAACTGGACCGCATCGCCATTGAGGAACGCGGCATTCCGGGCAGTGTGTTGATGGAGCGCGCGGGGAAGGCCGCCTACATTTTGTTGCGAACGTTGTTCCCGCGTGCGCGGCGCATTGCCGTGATCTGCGGTCCGGGCAACAACGGCGGCGACGGCTATGTGGTGGCGCGCCTCGCTCACGAGGCCGGCCTCGAGGTGGAAGTAATGAGCGTGGGCGAGACCGCGCGGATCAAGGGGGATGCCGCGGCGGCGCGCCGGGCTTGTGAGCAGGCCGGTGTCGCCATGCGGGGTTTCGAGGCGAATCGTCTTTCGGGTCATGACATCATTGTTGATGCGTTGCTCGGTACCGGTCTGGAACGCGAGGTGCAAAACGAATGGCGCGCCGCCATCGAGGCCGTCAACCGCGCCGCCGCGCCGACGGTATCATTGGACATTCCTTCCGGACTGCATGCCGATACCGGCCAGGTGTTGGGCGCCGCCGTGCGCGCGCAGGCAACCATCACGTTCATCGGTTTGAAAGCCGGTCTCTACACCGGCCGCGGGCGGGAGCAAAGCGGTGCGATTTATTTCGACGGCTTGGGTGTGCCGCCGGATATCTATACGACAATCACCCCGTATGCCCGGCGCATCACGGAAAGTACCTTGCAGGGACTCGTTTCCGTGCGCGCGCGCGATGCACACAAGGGTGATGCCGGCCATGTGCTGGTCATCGGCGGCGCGCAGGGCATGATGGGGGCGGCGCGCATGGCGGGGGAGGCCGCCTACCGCGCCGGCGCCGGTCTGGTCAGTGTCGCCACGCACCCCGCCCATGCCGCCCAGATAAGCGTCACGCGTCCCGAGCTGCTTTCCTTTGGCGTGAACAGTGCCCGCGATTTATCCTCGTTGCTCTCCCGTGCCAAGGTAATTGCCCTGGGTCCGGGCATCGGCCAGGGAAAGTGGGCGCGCGCGTTGATGGGCGCGGCGATGGATGCCCGTTTACCCATGGTCGTCGACGCCGACGCCCTCAACTTGTTGGCGGCGGACCCGGCCGCGCGCGAGGACTGGATACTCACCCCGCATCCCGGCGAGGCGGCAAGGTTGCTCGGCGTTACGAATCGCGACATTCAAAACGACCGCTTCGCGGCCGCGCGCGCGATCGTGGAACGTTACGGGGGAGTGTGTGTGTTGAAAGGGTCGGGGGCATTGATTGCAGCGCAAGGCACGGAGGTAATCAGCCTGTGCGACCGGGGCAACCCGGGAATGGCAAGCGGCGGCATGGGCGATATCCTGACCGGCGTGATTGCGGCGTTGTGGGCGCAGGGCCTCGAACCATTGCAGGCCGCGCGTACGGGAGTGTGGCTGCACGCCGCGGCCGGTGACGCCGCGGCCGGCGCCGGTGGCGAGATTGGGTTGCTCGCCACCGACCTGTTGTCCTGCATTCGTGTGCGCATCAATCGGTTGGCGACGTATGGGAGTTGAAATACACGTCTCCTCGGCAACGGATATGGAAGCGCTGGGCGCCCGGCTGGCCCGCGGTATTCGGGCCGTGCGCCTGATCTATGTGAACGGCCCGCTTGGGGCCGGCAAGACCACCTTGGTGCGCGGCGTTCTGCGCGCCCTTGGCCACAGGATGGCCGTCAAAAGCCCGACCTTCACTCTCGTCGAACCCTATCAGCTAGAGGGACTCACTCTTTATCATGTCGATCTGTATCGCCTGAAGGATTCGGAAGAACTGGAATTCTTGGGGATACGTGACTATTTTCAGGGTACGAATGTGTGCGTGATCGAATGGGCGGAACGCGCCGAGCGGCTTTTGCCTCCGCCGGACATAGACGTTATCATTCAGCCATGCAATACGGGGCGCAGCGTGCAATTGACGGCGCAAAGCGAACGAGGTGAAACACTGTTAGGCGGCCTCACTAAAACGCCCCCGGAGGGGAAATGAGGACCGCGCGTCTCCTGCTCCTCCTTTTTCTCGGCTTTACCTACCTTTCCAGCCAAGCGGCCCCGGTCTCCGTCAAAAACCTGCGCCAATGGCGCGCCCCGGACCACACCCGACTGGTGTTTGATCTGAGCGCACCACTCGAACATCGTCTGTTTACGCTCCGCGATCCTCACCGCATCGTCATCGACATGGATAATGCGCGGCTGCAAGGGCAACTGCCGAAGCTGGATGGGAGCGGCCCGCTTCTCGCCGGCGTGCGAACCGGAAGGCCCAACGCCAGAACCTTGCGCATCGTCCTGGACCTCAAGGCCGAAACGCGCCCCCGCACCTTTGTGCTGAAGCCGGCCGGTCCGTACGGGCATCGCCTGGTGATCGATCTTTATGACGCGAAGGCGGCGGAGAAGGAGGCGAAAAAGATTGCGGTTGGAAAAAGAAAAAAGCCTTCCACCGCCGCAAAAACACCCTTAGCCGGACCCATAAAACGAGAATTTGTCATTGCCATTGACGCCGGACACGGCGGCGAGGACCCGGGGGCGATCGGGCGACGTTACCGCACCCGTGAAAAAAAGGTGACGCTTGCCGTGGCCCGTGAACTGGAAAAACTGATCGCCCGGGCGCCGGACATGCGGCCGTTGATGATACGCAAAGGCGATTATTACATCGGTCTGCGTGATCGTTTTCGCAAGGCGCGCCGATACAAGGCGGACGTTTTTATTTCCATCCACGCCGACGCGATACCCGGCAAGCGCGCCTACGGATCGTCCGTGTATGCCTTGTCGCAAAGGGGCGCCACCGACGCCATGGCGAAATTCATCGCCGACAAGGAAAACGCCTCGGACCTCATCGGCGGCGTCAGCCTGAACGACAAGGATGATTTGTTGGCCAAGGTGTTGCTGGATTTGTCGCAGACGAAAACGATTCAGGACAGCCTGACCCTGGGACAGGATATATTATCGGAGTTAAAGCATGTCGGTCCGGTTCATATGAACCGCGTCAGGCAGGCCGGGTTTACCGTACTCAAGGCGCCGGATATTCCCTCCGTGCTTGTTGAAGTCGCATTTATTTCCAATCCTTCTGAAGAGAAAAAATTGCGCACCCCTAGATTCCAACGAAAACTTGCAAGAGGGATTTTCAAAGG
>WGFP01000171.1 GCA_015492195.1 Acidiferrobacterales bacterium | reverse complement strand
AACTATTTGTACGTGATATTGCGCATCGATTCCCCGAGTTCCCGACCCTTGGCCTCCTTTCCTTCCAGCTTGATGCGCAGACGCACGTCATTTACGGAATCGGCATTGCGCAGTGCGTCGTCGTAGGTAATCAAATCGGCCTCATACAGGTTGAACAGCGACTGGTCGAAGGTCTGCATGCCGGCCTCTCCCGATTTCGCCATGATTTCCTTGATGCCGGGGATGTTGCCTTCCATGATGAGGTCGGTAATCAACGGAGAATTGATCATTACCTCCACCGCCGGCACCCGCCCCTTGCCGGTTTTCATGGGGAGCAGGCGTTGGGAGATGATGGCCTTCAAGTTGAGTGCCAGGTCCATCAGCAATTGACCGCGCTTTTCCTCGGGAAAGAAGTTGATAATACGGTCAAGCGCCTGGTTGGCGTTGTTCGCATGCAGGGTGGTCAGGCACAGGTGACCGGTTTCGGCGAACTGGATACCGAGGTCCATGGTTTCACGCGAGCGGATCTCGCCGATCAGGATCACGTCCGGCGCCTGGCGCATGGCGTTTTTCAGGGCGATGTCGTAGGACTCCGTGTCCACGCCCACCTCCCGTTGCGTGATGATGCAGTTCTTGTGCTCGTGCACGTACTCGATAGGGTCCTCGATGGTGATGATGTGCCCGTAGCTGTATTCATTGCGATAACCCACCATGGCCGCCAGCGACGTGGATTTGCCCGAACCGGTGCCGCCCACGAATATGACCAGCCCGCGCTTGGTCAGCGCAATATCCGCCAGCACCTTGGGCAGGTTCAGGTCGTCAAACCGCGGAATCTCAGTTTGGATCGTGCGCAGCACCATGCCGACGCGCTGTTGCTGCATAAAAATATTGACGCGGAAGCGGCCGATTTCCTGAGGGGCGATGGCGAAATTACATTCGTTGTGCGCCTCAAACTGGCGGCGCTGATCTTCGTTCATGATGCCGTAGGCGAAGGCCCGCGACTGTTCCGGCGTCAGCGCCTGTTTGGTCACCGGCATGATCTTGCCGTCGACCTTAATGGAGGGCGGCACGCCGGCCGTGATAAACAGGTCCGACGCCCTTTTATGTTTCATCAGTTTGAGCAGATCGCTGAAAACCATTTAACGCTTTCCTCCGGCCCCCACCGCCATGGCGGAGGCGGTGAACAGATCCTTGTTGACGGCGCGGGTACGCGCCTCGTCCACGTGCACCTGGCGGGTGCGCACCAGATCTTGCAAACACTGATCCAGGGTCTGCATGCCGACACCGTGGCCGGTCTGGATGGCGGAGTACATCTGCGCCACCTTGTTTTCACGGATGAGGTTGCGGATCGCCGGGGTGCCGATCATGATCTCGTGCGCCGCCAGGCGCCCGCCGCCGATTTTTTTCAGCAGCGTCTGAGAGATAACGGCGCGCAGGGATTCCGAAAGCATGGCGCGCACCATGTCCTTTTCCGCCGCCGGAAACACGTCGATAATACGGTCGATGGTCTTGGCGGCGGAGCTGGTGTGCAGGGTGGCGAACACCAGGTGTCCGGTTTCGGCCGCGGTCAGCGCCAGGCGAATGGTCTCAAGGTCGCGCATCTCACCCACCAATATCACGTCCGGGTCCTCGCGCAGGGCCGCGCGCAGGGCGTTGCTGAATCCCAGGGTATCGCGCCCGACCTCGCGCTGGTTGATCAGGCAATTCTTGCTGGTGTGCACAAACTCAATCGGGTCCTCGATGGTCAGGATATGCTCGTGCCGGGATTCATTGACATGGTTGATCATGGCCGCGAGCGTAGTGGATTTGCCCGAACCCGTGGGACCGGTCACCAGGACGACGCCGCGGGGCTGGTCGGAAATCTTTTTAAAAATCTCCGGTGCGTTCAACTGCTCCAGCGTCAGCACCTTGGAGGGGATGGTACGGAACACGGCGCCCGGCCCGCGCAGCTGGTTAAAGGCGTTGACGCGAAAACGCGCGATGTTGGGCAACTCAAAGGAAAAGTCGGTTTCCAGAAATTCCTCGTAATCCTTCTGCTGCTTGTCCGACATGATGTCGTAGATCATGTTATGGACGGTGCGGTCATCGAGCGGATCGACGTTGATACGCTTTATATCGCCGTCCACGCGGATCAGCGGCGGCAGGCCCGCGGACAGGTGCAGGTCCGAGGCGTTTTGTTTATGGGCAAACGCGAGTAATTCGGCAATATCCATCGTGATCCCTCAGGGGGCAGATATAGGGCGGCAGATAAAAATTTCAGCTTCTGGCTTAATTTCTAGTCTATCCGGGGCCCGGTTGCAAATAAACGGCGTGCTGAAAGCTTGGCCGTCTGACGGCCTCCCTTGATTCGGGCGGGCCGTTCCCTCGCCGGGGATGGGCCTGTTAAACTGGCACGCGACATGGATTCTTCCAATACCAAGCACATGCAAATCGGGTTCATCGGCGCCGGCAACATGGCGCGCAGCCTGGCCGGAGGCCTGCTAAAAAACGGCTGGCGCAAGGAACAACTCATCTTGTCCGACCCCGACGTCAACCAGCGCAAGGGGGTGGAAACGGTGCTTGGTCTTACGGTTTATGCCGACAACAACGAAGTCGCCGGCAAGGCCGACATTCTGGTGCTGGCGGTCAAACCGCAGTTTCTTAAAACCGCGGCCACTGAAATCGCGGGCACCGTGCAAAAGAAAAGACCCCTGGTCATCTCGGTCGCCGCGGGCGTCCGCCTCGAGGATTTAGAGCGCTGGCTCGGCGGCGGCCTCGCCATCGTGCGCGTGATGCCGAATACGGCGGCGCTTATCGGCTCCGGCGCCTCGGGGATGTATGCCAATCCCTTGGTGGACGAGGTCATGCGCGATCAGGCCGAATCCATCCTGCGGGCGGTGGGCGTGGCCGTCTGGGTTACCGATGAATCCCAGCTGGACGTGGTCACGGCCCTGTCCGGCAGCGGCCCGGCGTATTTCTTTCTGGTCATGGAGACCCTGGAGCGGGCCGCCATTGACCACGGGCTCGACCCGGAAACGGCCCGTCTGCTTACGCTGGAGACGGCGTTCGGCGCCGCCAAAATGGCACTTGAAGGCGCGGAGGAACCGTCCCAGTTGCGGGCCCGCGTGACCTCTCCCGGCGGCACCACGGAACAGGCGGTCAAGGTGCTCGAGGACGGCGGTATCCACCGATTATTCAACCAGGCCGTGCGTGCCGCCGTGGTGCGTGCGCGCGAATTGGCGGACATGCTGGGGAAAAACGGATGAACCCATATTTCAATCAAGCGGGCGTGTATCTGGTCCAGGTGGTGTTCGGGTTTTATATCCTCGCGGTGTTGCTGCGGTTCCTGTTCCAGCTGGTGCGGGCGGATTTTTACAACCCGATTTCCCAGTTTCTGGTCATCCTGACCAACCCCCCGCTGCTGTTTCTGCGCCGCGTTATCCCGGGCCTGGGGGGCATTGACCTCGCCTCGGTGGTCCTGCTCCTGGCATTAAAAATGCTCGAGCTCTACACCATCGGCTGGATCAAGGGATTCAGCGCCAAGCCGGTGGGGCTTGCGGTGGTGGCCACGGCGGATCTGCTGAGACTGACGCTCTACGTGTTTATCGTCGCCATTCTGGTCCGCGTGATCCTGAGCTGGTTCAGCCCCTACGGCTTGCGTCGGCATCCGGTGACGGACCTGCTGTACAGCCTGACCGAACCCCTGATGCGTCCCGCGCGCCGTCTGATTCCGCCGATCGGGGGTCTGGACCTGTCGCCGATCGCCGTCTTTATCCTGCTGCAACTGACCTTGATCCTGTTGGTTCAGCCCCTGACGCACCTGGGGTTGGCACTGATGAGCCGCTGACCCGCCGCCGCCCTCTGGCACAGGCAGCATCAATGGCCGGAACATCCTGTTTCTCATTTTTTAAAAATAGCTTTGCTTCCAAGGACTTCCGGCACATTTCTTGCATATCATGCGACGGCGTTTCGGCAAACGCCCAATCCCTGGACTATTCTTAAAAATATTTTTTAACGGCCTGCCGTTCGGCGGGCTAGATATAGTTCTTATTCAAGTTTAGACTCTAACTTTATGTATTGCATGACGTATCCATCGAAATGAGCAGCGTGCGACCGGCCAAAGCAAAATCCGGTATCGAGATCAACGCGTTCAGTAAACGGCTGGGGGAATATAAAAACTGGCGCGACGACCTGGCCGAAATCATCAACGAGTACCAGAGCTGGGTGGAGAGCCAAGGGCTCGCCAACGGCGAAGACGACCTGCGGATCTACGAGCTGATCGACGCCCTCCGGTCGGACAAGGTCACCATCGCCATGGTGGCGGAATTCTCCCGCGGCAAAACCGAGCTGATCAACGCCATCTTTTTTGCCGACTACAAGCAGCGCCTGCTGCCCTCTGACGTCGGCCGCACCACCATGTCGCCGACCGAGTTGTTGTACGACGAAAAGGAACCCCCCTGCATTAAATTGCTCCCGATCGACACGCGCCGGACCGGGATGACCATCGTGGAATACAAACGCAATCCCATCCACTGGACCACCCTGCCCCTCGACCTCAAAGACCCGAAAAAAATGGCCGAGGCCCTCAAGGAAATCGTCAAGACCAAGGCGGTCAACGTGCGCGAGGCCGAGGAGCTGGGACTATATAACCGGCAGGCCACGGGTGTCGGACCCGCAATCAACAGCGACGGCACGGTGAACATCCCGGTATGGCGCCACGCCATCATCAACTACCCCCACCCTCTCCTGAAACAGGGGCTCGTGGTGCTCGATACCCCGGGGCTTAACTCGCTGGGTACCGAACCCGAACTGACGATGGGGATGCTGCCGGACGCCCAGGCGGTGTTGTTTGTACTGGCCGCCGACACCGGCGTGACCAAATCCGATCTTGAGGTCTGGAACAACCACGTGTGCGTGGCCAAAAACGGCAAGGGCGAGGGCCGCATTGTGGCGCTCAACAAAATCGACGCCCTGTGGGACGAGCTGCGCACGCAAAACGCCTTTTCCACCATGATCTCGCGACAGACCCAGGAAACCGCGCGCGCGCTCGGCATCAACAAAAGCCAGATTTTTCCGATATCGGCGCAGAAAGGCCTGCTCGGCAAGATCAAGACCGATCACGCCCTGATTGAAAAGAGCGGACTCAATGCGTTGGAAATCAAACTGTCCACCGACATCGTCGCCGCCAAGCAAAAACTTATACGCGAAAAGGTCGCCCGCGAGATCGGCAGCATCATTGATACGACCAGCGCCATGATCGACGCCCGTCTTTCCGCCGTCGACTCGCAGCTCAAAGAGCTGCGGAGCCTGAGCGGGAAAAGCCAGGGTGCGATCCAGGAAATGATCACCCGCATGCGCGAGGAAAAACAGGCCTACGACAAGACCATGGCCAGTTTCCAGGCAACGCGCATGGTGCTCTCCGACCAGATAAAAATCCTGCTCGACTACCTGAGCACGGAAACTTTCGATGAACTGATGGCCAAGACCCGCCATGACATGAACGAATCCTGGACCACCCGCGGTCTCAGGACCGGAATGAAAACCCTGTTCGACGGCGCGCTCGAGGCCATGGAAAAGGCCAACAAACAGACACAACAGATCAGGGGGCTGGTCCAGGCGATTTACAACAAGTTCCACCAGGACCACAAACTCGCCAAGATCAAACCGGTGGGCTTTTCACTGCTGCCTTATCGCAGCCAGTTACAGCGGCTTTATGAAGAGGCCGACGGGTTTCGCAACAGCCCGATCATGGTGATGACCGAACAGCACTTCGTGGTGAAAAAATTCTTTATCACCCTGGCCAGCCGGGCGCGGCAGATATTCACGGAGTCCGGCGCCGGCGCCAAGGCCTGGAGCAAGGCCATCATGGCGCCGATCCTGGCCCAGGTGCGTGAGCACAAAATCATGATGGACCATCGCCTGGAGAATCTGAAAAAGGTACACGAAAATCTGGGTAACTTAAGCGGACGCATCGCCGACATAGAGGCCAACAAGCAGAACCTTGAAAACCAGCAGATGATCATTCGCAGCATGCTGCGCAAGATCAATCAGCCCCTGTCATTGAATTCCTGACACAGACATCCCTCACGCATTGCGCAGCCGCGTCAGCGCGTTTAGACTCGTGGTAATCGCTATCGTGGTAGCGGCCACAGGAAAATCCATTACCAAGCCAGATGCCGGAGACGATTCCTGCCGACTCGGTCGGCCTTGTTAAGCCCCGTGTGCTGCGGTTCGATCAACCGTTGCGCTTGAGCAGCGGCAGTGTCCTTCCGTCCTACGAGCTGGTCTACGAAACCTACGGCGAGCTTAACAATAATAAAAGCAACGCCATTCTCATCTGTCATGCGCTTTCCAGCAACCACCATGTGGCCGGCTACCACAGCATGGAGGACAGAAAGCCGGGCTGGTGGGAAAACGTCGTCGGGCCGGGCAAGGTCATCGACACCAACAAGTTTTTCGTCGCCTGCTGCAACAACCTCGGCGGCTGCTTCGGTTCCACCGGTCCTGCGAGCATCAACCCGGCCACCGGAAAACCCTATGGCCCGGACTTTCCTATTATTACGGTGCGCGACTGGGTGGAGTCGCAGGCGCGCCTGGCCGACGCTTTGGGGATAGACAAATGGGCCGCGGTGGCCGGCGGCAGCCTCGGCGGCATGCAGGTCCTTCAGTGGGCGGTCGATTATCCCGAGCGGCTGGCGCACGCCATCATCATCGCCGCCGCGCCCAAACTCACCGCGCAGAACATCGCCTTCAACGAGGTGGCGCGCCAGTCCATCCGCACCGACCCGGACTTTCACGACGGGCGCTACTACGAACACGGCACCGAACCGCGTCGCGGCCTGCGTATCGCCCGCATGCTGGGGCACATCACTTACCTGTCCGACGACATCATGCGCGAGAAATTCGGGCGCGACCTTAGAAACGGAAAGATCGACTTCGACTACGACGTCGAATTTCAGGTGGAAAGCTACCTGCGCTATCAGGCCGACAGCTTCGTCGGCAAATTCGACGCCAACACCTATCTGCTGATGACCAAGGCGCTCGACTATTTCGATCCCGCGGAGAAAACCGGTGGAGATCTGACGGCCGCGTTCAAATCGGCCAGGACCAACTTTTTCGTGGTGTCTTTCACCAGCGACTGGCGTTTTGCGCCCGAGCGTTCGCGCGAGATCGTCAAAGCCTTGCACGACAACGACCTGAACGTGAGTTATGCCGAGATCAAATCGACCCAGGGGCATGACGCCTTTCTGATGAAGATTCCGTATTACCTGGACATCTTCAAGGCCTATATGGAACGCATTGAGCGCTACGCCGAAAATAATTCAGGGAAGGGCCGGTAACGGAGCCCAAAGACGCAAATGACGAGCGACACGAACAACACACTGCGGCCCGACCTGGCCATCATCGCCGACTGGATCCGGCCCACCAGCCGGGTGCTGGACCTCGGCTGCGGCGACGGCACGCTGATGGCGTACCTCGCGCGCGAGAAAAACGTCAGCGGCTACGGCATTGAGATCGACGATCAATATATCGCGCCCTGCATCCGCGCCGGCGTCAACGTCATCCAGATGGACCTGGACAAGGGGCTGGCGGAATTCGACGACAATTCCTTCGACTACGTGGTGCTGTCCCTGACGCTGCAGGCAACGCGCTATCCCGACAAGCTGCTGACTGAAATGCTGCGCGTCGGCACCGAGGGCATTGTCACGTTTCCCAACTTCGGCCACTGGAGCGCGCGTATTCAGCTTGCGCTGCTTGGGAAAATGCCGGTGTCACGGACGCTGCCGAATGAATGGTACGACACGCCGAACATCCATCTGTGTACGATCAAGGACTTCGAGAGGCTCTGCCGGGATCTCCGGTTCACCATCCTGGAACGGCACGCCGTGGACCATGCGCACAAAACCAGCCTGGGGCTGCGACTGTTACCCAACCTGCTCGGCGAGATCGCCCTCTATCGTTTTCGCCGGACGTCGGGGGGTAAGGGTACTTAATGGCTGAACGACCGCCGGCATGGCGCGCCGTATGGCTGGCCATGCGCAGCTGGCGCACGGCCTCGGTCAGTCTGCTGTCGTTTTCCTCGGGGCTTCCTCTCGGCCTGGTATGGATCGCCATCCCCACCTGGCTCGCGCGCGAAGGCGTTGACATAAAAATCATCGGTCTCTTTACCCTGGCGCAGGCGCCGTGGAGCTTCAAGTTTCTGTGGTCGCCCTTGATGGATCGCTATGCCCTGCCCCTCCCCCGGCTCGGGCGCAAACTTGGCTGGACGCTCTTCTGGCAACTCTCCCTGCTTGCGGCAACGCTGGTCCTGGGCGGTGTCGCCATGAAACCCGAGGTGATCTGGATCATCGGCGCGCTCACGCTCGCCATCGCCTTTGCCTCCGCGAGCCAGGACATCGCCATCGACGCCTACGCCGTGGAAGTGCTCGAAAAACACGAGCAAGGCGTCGCGGTCGGGGCGCGCATCGCCGTCTACCGCGCCGCCATGTTCGTGGCCGGGGGGCTGACGATCACGCTGGCCGGGCTTTGGTCATGGCCGCTGATGTTCACCATTATCGCGTTCATGTATCTGCCGATGATGATGGTGACCTGGTTCGCGCCGAAATCCACGATAGATCATATAAGCGCGTCGCGCTCGCTGCGCGATGCGGTGTGGGAGCCCTTCGTCGGTTTTCTCGCCCGGAGCCGGGCCCTGGAACTCCTGCTGTTCGTCGTCCTGTACAAACTCGCCGACAACCTGGCGGGCAGCCTGGTGCGCCCGTTCCTGGTTCAGGTCGGCTTCAATGATTTCGACGTCGGCGTGGCGACCGCGACCATCGGCCTGGTGGCGACGCTCGTGGGTACGCTGCTCGGCGGCGTGTTGACCACCGCCATGGGGCTCGGCCACGCCCTGTGGGTCTTCGGCGCGTTGCAGATTCTGTCGAACTTCGGCTACGTGCTGGTGGCCGAGATCGGCGTCAACCGCCCCCTCATGTACGCCGCCATGGGTTTCGAGAGCCTCACCACCGGCATGGGCACCGGCGCCTTCAGCGTGCTGCTGCTGCGCATGACCATGAAACAGTTCTCGGCCACGCAATACGCGCTGTTTTCCAGCCTCTTCGCCCTGCCGCGCATCCTCGCGGGTCCCGTCACCGGTGTCATGGTGGATGCCATCGGCTGGCGCGAATTCTTTTTATTCACCATCGCCGTCGGCATCCCGGGCATGATCATGCTGCAGCGCTTCTCGCCCTTGGGCGTGCGCGAGCCGGAGATTCATACCCTGGCGGAGATCAAACCGCGCGTGCTGACCCGCACCGATCTGATCAAGCGCGGGACAACGGGCGGCGTTGTCGCCTTCGGCATCGCGGCCTTGTCGGTGGCGCTGCTCGATGCGTTCAAGCAGCATCGCCTTACGCCGGATCACTTTGATCTCCTTGCGCCGCTCGGCGCGCTCTTCGCACCGCAACAAATCACAGATTGGTTGAGTTTGTTTGGGGTCACGTTGTTTAGTGTGGTGATTGCGATGGCGACGGCGGCTACGGCTGCCGCACGGTCGAAAAAGGTCAAGTGACTTTTTACTAGCGGGGTTCCGCCCCCGCACGGCAGGTCCCTTTTGACTCAGGCCGTCCCTGACCTTCGCCTTACAGGCAGCCTATGGCTGCCCAAATTGCATCCCTCGGCTCCGTAAGCGGTACATCCCTGTACCACTTCTCGATCCCGTCGAATTTGTCTTTGCTTGTCCAAAGACAATTTTGCCGGGAGCAAAATTGGACGCACTTTAGCGAGCCCGTCAGGGGACGCGCCAGGGACGGCGCGGATCAAAAGGGACGAAAAGAAAGGGCACCCCGTCATTCATATGGGCCTAAAAAGCGCTCGCCGTTAAAATGAATGACGTGCGAGGGCGCTTCGGCGATCCATACTTCGGTTTCCCATGCTATCTCGTTCAAGTACTTTGTCATGGCACGGCGTGTCAGAAAGGCTGTGACGAAGACAAGGCCTGAACGAGCAGAGCCAAAAAGGGCTTTCAGTTCGTTATGCCTTTTGATACCAATGGGGCCATGGCTAGTCACGGCCTCGATCAACACGAGCCAATCCCTGTCACGCAGATGCACAACCACGTCCGGCATCTTCCCATGCTCGTCGATCTCCACGCCAAGCCGCTTGAGATAGCTTGTTTCAACATGCCGTTGCTTCCGCCCGGTGTCACCCAGATAGACCACAATGCCTCCGGGAGTGAACCTGGGACAAAAGTCCTCGATAATCTTCTTGACAAGCTCATTCTGGCCGCCCGGCGTCAACGGGATCTTCTTCCCGCTCGGCAGTCTTGCCGCAACAAGCGCCATCTCACGCTCCTGAGCCCGCAGCCGTCCCAGAGCGGTGGCCGCAGCCAAATAGGCTGACAACGACTCCGTCCAAGTGTGCGAACCGAACATGCGGACCAACTTCAAGAGCGCCGGGGCGATCTGATAGCGATTGGCCGGACTGTTCACCGGACGCTGTGGATTGTCAGGATTCGCCACCACTAGGCCCATCTGCACGAACTGATGCACGGTAAAGCGCCGGACCGTCTCCCGTGTGTTCGGTGCATACTC
>WGFP01000170.1 GCA_015492195.1 Acidiferrobacterales bacterium | reverse complement strand
CCCATGTTCCGCGCCAATGCCTTGTACGAGGGTGAATACCTGCTGGGCACCGCTATCGCCCGCCCCCTAATCGCCAAACGCCAGATAGAAATTGCCAAGAAGACGGGGGCCGATGCCGTCGCCCATGGCGCCACCGGCAAGGGCAATGACCAAGTGCGCTTTGAACTCGGCTACTACGCGCACAACCCCAACATCAAAGTCATTGCGCCTTGGCGTGAGTGGCACTTCAGCGCACGGGAAGAACTGCTGGCCTATGCGGCGGAGCATGGCATTTCCGTCGAGATGAAGCGCGGGAAGCAGTCGCCTTATTCGATGGACGCCAATCTGTTGCATGTTTCCTATGAAGGCGGCGCGCTGGAGGACCCTTGGGCGGAGCCGGAGGAAAACATGTGGCGGCTCACGGTGTCGCCGGAGAAAGCGCCCAATCGGCCGACATACGTCGAGCTTACTTATAAGAAGGGGGACATCACGGCCGTCAACGGCAAGCCGATGTCGCCTGCTAAGACGCTGGCGACCTTGAACAGCTTGGGCGGTCGCAACGGGATCGGCCGCGCCGATATCGTTGAAAACCGTTTCATCGGGATGAAGTCGCGCGGCTGTTACGAAACCCCGGGCGGCACCATCATGCTCAAGGCGCACCGCGCCATCGAATCCATCACGCTGGACCGCGAGGCCGCGCACCTCAAGGATGAGCTCATGCCGCGCTACGCGAGCCTGGTCTACAATGGTTACTGGTGGAGCCCGGAGCGCAAGCTGTTGCAGGAAATGATCGACGCTTCTCAGGCGACGGTCAACGGCCGGGTGCGTCTCAAGCTGTACAAGGGCAATGTGACGGTGGTCGGGCGCGAGTCAAAAACCGATTCTCTATACAGCGCGCACTTTGCCACTTTCGAGAACGACGCCGGTTCCTTTGATCAGGAAGACGCAGCGGGGTTCATCAAGCTCAACGCCCTGCGCATGCGGACCGTTGTCAAACGGCGCAGGAAAAAGTAAGGCTTTTTGCGTCAGAACTGCTGGATAGCGAGGATACAATGCGGTTGCTCCACACCATGATTCGTGTCGGTGATTTGGATCGCTCCATCGGGTTCTATACCGAGGTGCTGGGGATGAGACTGTTGCGTAAAAAGGATTATCCCGAAGGGAAGTTCACGCTGGCCTTTGTCGGTTATGGACCGGAATCGGAACATGCCGTGATCGAGTTGACCCACAACTGGGACACGAAGCAATATGATCTTGGAGACGGCTTCGGGCATATCGCGCTTGAGGTGGATGACGCCTATGCCGCATGCGCAGAGATTAAGAAGCGGGGCGGCAAGGTGGTGCGCGAAGCCGGCCCGATGAAGCACGGCACGACCGTCATCGCCTTCGTGGAGGACCCGGACGGTTACAAGATCGAATTGATCCAGAAAGGGACCGGCGGTGCAGATAAATAATGATGCGGTGGCTGGATAAGATCCCCCTTTTGCCTCTCGCCCTCGGCGCCGTGTTCCTTGGCCTGGCGCCGTTGAATCCCGAGCCGCATGTGTGGGAAAAGTTGAAAATGCTTGCGGAGGGAAGACTGACCCAGTCTCTCGACATCTTCGATCTCGTTATGCACGTCTCTTTGCCTATATTGTTTGTTATGAAAGTCATTCGTCTTGTGATGGTCCATAGATCAGGAGATTTGTCCGCTTAAGGCCGGGCGGCTTCCCCTTGTCTGTTGCGATCCCCGTTGATGTAAACGGTCACTTTTCACCGCGAACTGCCCGTGAAAGAAGGCGCGCGTTTCATGAACCCTTTATCGGTTGCCGTCGTCATGCCGGTACTCAATGAAAGCGGCCGGGTGCGGAGGCAGCTCGTCCGGTTGCACAAATTCCCCGAGTTGGATGAGGTCCTGATTGTGGACGGCGGGAGCCGGGATAAAACCCGGGAAATCGCCGAAATGTACGCGATGGAAACCGCTTCCGGCAGCCACGGTCCCGTGATGCGGGTCATGACCGCTCCCCGGGGACGCGCCTTGCAAATGAATGCGGGCGCGGCCGACGCCGGATCGGACATCCTGTTGTTTTTGCATGTCGACACCGTATTGCCCGATACGGCGCCGGCGCGCATCCGCGCGGCCGTTTCCGGCGGTCGCTTGTGGGGGTATTTCGAGGTTCGACTGTCCGGGCGACACGCCTTGTTTCGCGTGATCGAGCGCCTGATGAATCTGCGCACCCGGCTGACCGGGATAGTCACCGGCGACCAGGCCCTGTTCGTGCGTCGCGACGTGTTTCGAATGCTCGGCGGCTTTGCGCCCAT
>WGFP01000169.1 GCA_015492195.1 Acidiferrobacterales bacterium | reverse complement strand
TCCAGTTCCTTGATGCCCACGGCCCGCCGACTGCGGAGCAGGCAGTCGATCCTGTAAAACCTCTCGGTGCGATCCATCCCGAAATCCTCCCATCCCGTGAGGGTTTAGTACTTTACCTCCCTGAAATACTACTGAAAAGTATGAGGAGTAGAGACAGCGAGAAAGCTCATTAACAGTTAGCCGGAACGAGCGGCTAAGCATCGGTTATTTTACCCGCATTCCCGGCTGGGCGCCGTCATCGGGGGAGAGGAGCCACAGATCCTTGCCGCCTGGTCCGAAGGAGATGTTTTTACTCGAATTCTGTCCGAGATATGCCGCTTTGGCGGATGATGGAGAGCAAGGTGCCGATTTTCAGTTCGGGGTGATTCGGAATGGGTACAGTCACGGTTCCCGAGTCAGTGCGGCGCTGCATCACGACATGGCTTCCACGACGGCGTACTTCGGTAAATCCATGTTTCTCAAGAATTCGGCAGGCTTCTCGACCTGAGAGAACCCGCAGTTTAGCCATGCGTGGCTTCGAATCGTGTTACAAACACTTCGTTATGCAAACGCTCTTTAATCTCGTCGGGATCGGCGCACTCCAGAAACAGCTCCACCGCCTCTTTTAGATTTGCGGTGGCTTCTTCCACAGTTGCGCCCTGGCTCGCGACATCGAGTTCAGGGCATAGCGCAACGTAAAGTTCACCCTCCTTTTCTAAAATTGCCGTATATGTATCTTTGGTCATGGAACCTGTCTCCTTATGTATAGCGTAGCATCTCTTTGTAGTATGGGCGACCGTTGTTTCCCCGCTTCATTACTTTACTCGCATCCCCGGTCGAGCACCGTCGTCGGGGGAGAGGAGCCACAGGTCCTTGCCGCCCGGTCCGGCGGCCAGCGCCATGCCCTCGGAGACGCCGAATTTCATTTTACGCGGGGCGAGGTTGGCGACCACGACGGTGAGCCGGCCTTCGAGGTCTTTGGGATCGTAGGCGTTGCGGATGCCGGCAAAGATATTGCGTTGCTCGCCGCCGAGATCCACGGTCAGCCGCAACAGTTTATCGGCGCCTTCCACGTAGTCGGCTTTGATGATGCGTGCGATTCTAAGATCCACCTTGGCAAAGTCGTCAATCGTGATTTCAGGCCGCAGGGGATCGTCGGCCAGGGGACCGCTCTTGGTTGATGGGTTCGTTTCTTCCGTCATATTTAGACTCTCTTTGGCTTCGTTGAGCATGGCGTCGATTTGAGTTTTCTCAACGCGTTTGGCCAGATGTTTAAATTCATTGATGCGATGCCCTGACAGATCGTGATCAAGATCCGTCCAGGTCAGTGGTTTTATGTTGAGGAACTGCTCCGCGCGCTCGGCCGTATCCGGCAGGATCGGTTTTAGGTAAAGCGTAAGCAGTCGAAAGCACTCCAATGTAGTACTGCAGATTTCGTGTAATTTCTTTCGCTCCGTTTCGTTTGTTTTTTTCGCAAGCTCCCAAGGCTTATTCTCGTCGAAGTACTGATTTACTTTGTCCGCGTCTTCCATGATTTGGCGCACGGCCTTGGCGTATTCACGCCCCTCATAGTTTTTCGCGATGTGTTTTGCAGATGCCCTGAGATCATCGATTTCTTTCGCTTTATTGTGATATATAGTTAGCGCGAGTCGGCCGTCGAAATGCCGATGAATAAAACCGGCGGCACGGCTGGCGATATTGACGTATTTGCCCACAAGGTCGGCGTTCACCCGCGCAATGAAATCGTCGAGATTCAAATCGATGTCTTCGACTCGGTTGGTCAGTTTTGCGGCGAAGTAGTAGCGCAGGTACTCGGGGTTCAAGTGATTCAGATACGTGCGCGCGTTGATGAAGGTGCCGCGCGACTTGGACATTTTCTGCCCGTTGATGGTCAGAAAGCCATGGGTATAAATTTTGTCCGGTGTGCGGTACCCGGCGCCATGCAGCATGGCGGGCCAGAACAGGGCATGGAAACTAAGAATGTCCTTGCCGATGAAATGGTGCAACTCGGCGGTGCTGGACGGTCCCCAGTACTCATCAAAGTTTAAACCCTTCCGGTCACACAGGTTTTTAAAGCTCGCCATGTAGCCGATGGGGGCATCCAGCCACACGTAGAAATATTTTCCCGGCGCATCGGGGATCTGGAAACCGAAATAGGGACTATCGCGGGAAATATCCCAGTCTTTCAGACCGACGGCAAACCATTCTTCCAGCTTGTTGCCGGCTTCGGCTTGTAAATGGCCGCCATGTAT
This sequence comes from Acidiferrobacterales bacterium, assembly GCA_015492195.1. Lineage (GTDB taxonomy): Bacteria > Pseudomonadota > Gammaproteobacteria > Acidiferrobacterales > Sulfurifustaceae > S146-88. The sequence goes on along the minus strand of WGFP01000169.1, from coordinate 2,745 downwards.
CCACTCCTTTAAAAATTTCTTGTACTGACTGAGCTTGAAGAAATAGTGTTCCGACTCCTTTTTTACGGGCGTTGCCCCGGAGACGGCGGACACCGGCTTGATCAGATCGGTCGGCGAATACGTGCTGCCACAAACTTCGCACACGTCTCCATATTGATCCTGGGCATGGCAGCGCGGACACTCGCCCCTGATAAAGCGATCCGGCAGAAACATATTTTTTTCGGGATCATAGAGTTGTTCGATGGTGCGCACCTCGATGAGATTTTTGTCCTTCAGGCGGCGGTAGATTTCCTCCGCCAGCAGGCGGTTTTCTTCCGAGTGAGTGGTGTAATAGTTGTCGAAGGCGACATTGAATCCCTCAAAGTCCCGCCGGTGTTCCGCGTGCATCCGCTCGATAAGCGTCTCCGGGGTGATGCCCTCCTGTTCCGCCCGCAGCATGATGGGCGTGCCGTGGGCGTCGTCCGCGCAGACGTAATGGCATTCCCGTTCTGCTTTGGGGTACATCTTCTGGTAACGCACCCAGATGTCGGTCTGGATGTATTCCACGAGATGTCCGAGGTGGATCGAGCCGTTGGCATAGGGCAGGGCGCTGGTGGCCAGTATTTTGCGTTTATTATTGGACATGTTCCGCTGGTTCAGAAAAAAGCCGTACTCGAAGCTTATGCAATCACGGTTTGAGAGAGGGGCCCTTCACCTCAGTTATCATAAGGGAAATGGCGATCAAGTTCCGCCCCTAATCATGACTTTTTTTATCTCACGGTGTAGCATGTCGCCCCCTGATAAAGCAACGGGAGCGTATTTCGATGGTGGAGGTTTCGCAACTGCAAGTGGAGACGGCCTTGAAGGAGGTCATTGATCCGTATCTGGAGCAGGACCTGGTCAGCGCCAAGGTGGTGAAGGATATCAAGATCGACGGCGGCAAGGTGGCCGTGGAGGTGGTGCTGGGGTACCCGTCCAAGGGCTCCAAAGACGCGCTCGCGGCCAAGCTTCAAGAGAAAATCCGCGCCGTCGCGGGCGTCAAGGACGCCGTCGTAAATATTGGCTTCGACATTTCCAGCCACGGCGTGCAAAAGGGCGTCAAGCCCATCGAGGGAATCAAAAACATTATTGCGATCGCCTCCGGCAAGGGCGGGGTCGGCAAGTCCACCGTGGCGGTCAATCTGGCGCTGGCGCTTTCCGCCGAGGGCGCCAGTGTCGGCATTCTGGATGCGGATATCTACGGCCCCAGCCAGCCGCGCATGCTCGGCGTCAAGACAAAACCGGAATCCAAGGACGGACGATCACTCGAGCCGATCGTCAGCCACCACCTGCAATCCATGTCCATCGGTTACCTGATTGACGAAGAGACTCCCATGATCTGGCGCGGCCCGATGGTCACGCAGGCGCTGGAGCAGTTACTCAAGGATACGAACTGGAAGGATATCGATTATCTGATCGTTGACCTGCCCCCGGGAACCGGTGACACTCAGCTGACGCTCGCGCAGAAGGTGCCCGTCAGCGGCGCGGTGATCGTCACCACGCCGCAGGACATCGCGCTCCTGGATGCGCGCAAGGGGCTCAAGATGTTTGAAAAGGTGGAGATACCGGTGCTGGGCATCATCGAGAACATGAGCACCCATATCTGCAGCCAGTGCGGACATGAGGAGCCGATTTTCGGCGCCGGGGGCGGACAGAAGTTGTCCGAGGAAAGCGACGTTGATTTCCTGGGCGCGTTGCCGCTTGATCTGCGCATCCGGGAGGAAACCGACAACGGAAAGCCCACGGTGGTGGCGGACCCGGAATGCCGTATCGCGCAGATTTATCGCGACATCGCGCGCCGGGTCGCCGCCAAGCTGTCGTTGCGAAAGAAGGATTTCTCGGCCAAGTTCCCGAGTATTGTGATTCAGAATACATAAAGTAAGCTATCAGCGATCAGCTGGTAGAATAATGCCGATAAAAGCTGAACGCTGATTGCTGAGAGCTAGAAAAATGAGCATCAAGTCCGACAAGTGGATCCGGCGCATGGCGGCGGAGCACGGCATGATCGAGCCGTTCGAGCCCAGCCAGATCAAAACGAATAATAACGGTCCCATCGTTTCCTACGGCACGTCGAGCTATGGTTACGATATTCGCTGCTCCGACGAATTCAAGATCTTTACCAATCTCAATTCGGCGATTGTCGACCCCAAGGCATTCACGGCGGAAAGCCTGGTGGATTTCAAGGGCGACGTGTGCATCATTCCGCCGAATTCGTTCGCGCTTGCGCGCACCGTCGAATATTTCCGGATTCCACGTAATATTCTTACGATTTGCCTCGGCAAAAGCACCTACGCCCGTTGCGGCATCATTGTCAACGTCACGCCCTTCGAGCCGGAGTGGGAAGGGCACGCGACGCTCGAATTTTCCAACACCACCACGCTGCCGGCGAAGATTTACGCCAACGAAGGCATTGCGCAGGTCGTCTTCTTTGAGGCCGATGAAACCTGCGAGACCTCCTACAAGGACCGCGGCGGAAAGTACCAAGGACAAAAAGGCGTCACCCTGCCGAAGATTTGAACGGCTTACCGAATTATCCTTTTTATGACTTCCTCGAAAAGGTGCCCGTCCGCTGCAAGCGCCCGTTAGGCTGTGCCCAAGTCAATTAGATCCGAAACGATGCCGCCACGGCGGCGTGACCTGATGCCTCGGTTTTTCGGTTCTTGACCGTTGGGTACGTCTGCCATGACCCCATTTTTCTCGAAATGATCGTGCGGCTGAGGTCTGCTT
>WGFP01000168.1 GCA_015492195.1 Acidiferrobacterales bacterium | reverse complement strand
CGTTTTTCGACATCAGCCTGAGCGGCGGCTTCATAGAGGGAAAGAAGTTATTTGATTTCTTCCGCGAGCAATACAAGGATATCCCCATCGAGCAATTGCAGAAACCCTATGCGGCGGTGGCGACGCGCCTGGACAACGGCCACGAGATATGGCTGCGAAACGGGTCGGTTCTGGATGCGGTGCGGGCCTCGCTTGCCGTGCCGGGATTCTTTACACCGGTTTACCACCAGGGCCATTGGTTGGTGGACGGCGGTCTGGTGAACCCGGTACCGGTATCGGTCTGTCGTGTGTTGGGCGCAGATATCGTTATCGCGGTTGCGCCGGCGGCGCGTGCCCAATTTCCCTTGAAGTCAAGACAGAAAGCTAAAGCGCCGGTCGAAACCGCCGATGCGGCCGATACCCGCATTTCTAATGATCTCGTTACTAAAGTAAAGCGCATGCTGCGGGAGGGCGCAGCATCGGTGATGAACCGTTCCAAGCCAACCACCCCGTCGGTGTTCGACGTCGTGGGGGACAGCATCGAGATTATGCAAACCCGCGTAATGCGCAGTCGCATGGCGGGTGATCCGCCGGACGTGTTTTTGGAGCCGCGCATGCCGGACATTAGGTTCCTGGAATTCCACCGTGGCCGCGAAGCAATCGACGCCGGGCGTCGCGTGGTAGACGAAAATCTGCAACAGCTTCAGGCGCTCAAAACAGATTGATTAACTAAATTAAGTCCGTTCCCTTGCATTCGTGCAGCGGACTACCCGGTTTCAATTTTTAATCATTGAACAGTGGTTGTGCGCAAACTGTCCCGACTTGATCGTCTGAAAGGCACAGCGATGAGATCGTCCAAATCGAAGCGATATATGGCTTGGTGGGCAAACATGTGACGGAGACGGAGCACCGCATACGGCTCGAGGATGGGCGCACCCTTGCTTGTCTGGCGCTGGGCGACCCGAATGGCGCGCCGGTGTTGTACTTTCACGGCTTTCCGGGTTCCCGCCTGGAGGGCCGCCTCGCGGCGGATGCCGCGCAACGCCTCGGTCTGCGGCTGTTTGCGCCTGATCGTCCCGGCATCGGCGCGTCGACTTTCCAGCCCGGCCGTACAATCGGCGCCTGGGCCGCGGACGTGGCCCGGCTTGCGGATCAGTTTGCGCTGGAACGCTTTGCCGTCGTCGGGGTTTCCGGCGGCGGTCCCTATGCCCTTGCTTGTGCGGCTCGGATTCCTGAACGTCTCAACAGTGTGGCCCTTGTCGGCGCGATGGGACCGCTCACTCGGACGGATCTTACGAAAGGTATGCCTGCGTTGAACCGGCTGGCGCTGGTTTTGGCTGCACGCCTGCCGCCGCTGGCGCATCTTGCCGTTGGCGTGGCCGCGCGGCTGGTTCGCAGGCATCCGGAACGTTACCTCGCGCACATGATGGTCGGTGCGCCCCCGGCGGACCGCGGAGTGCTTACCGACACGGCTTACCGCACGTTGTTCGCCGAGAGCACGGCCGAGGCGCTGCGCCAGGGCGGACGCGGGGTCGCGTGGGAGCTGACGTTGCTGGCACGGCCATGGGACTTCAAGTTACAGGAGGTGTCTATGCCGGTGCGGATTTGGCAGGGATTGGCCGACAACGTCGTGCCTACGGGAATTGCCCGGCAACTGGCGGCGGCGTTGCCGCACCGCGAGACCCATTACCTGCAGGACGAAGGCCATCTCTCGTTGATCGTTCGTCACCTCGACGCCGTCCTTGCCGACATGCGCCCATGATCAAAATGCATCACCCGTATTGGTACAAGCATCATTGATGCAGCGAGATGTGCCGTTGATGTGAGGTGGGCGGAGTGGTAATTTATTTTTTTATTGTTTCGGATTGTTTGCTTCTCGTTTTACGCAAGTCGCGTGTTTTACACATTCAGTTTCGTGGATGTGAATAAGGGGGGGGGAATCCACCCATGTCGGCGCCGCCACTTAAGCAACATATTGATCAAAGGGAGCACGATCCAAAGGTGGTCGAGCTTAAGGTGGATCAGGATGGATCCCCGGTTACCTTGGAAGCGGGGAGCTGGTTCGTTTGTTTTGTGCCCGGACTCAAGAAGCAATGGTGGCATCCGTTTGTACACAAGCGCCACAAGCACGTTTTCGCCATGCGCCCGGCGGAGAAGGGCAAATGGACCCTCTTTGAACCGTGGTGGCATCGTCTGCTGACGGCCACGATCACCTCGGAGCAGGCAAGAAAGTTTCTCATCTGGGGCGCCCGCGGCGACGTGCTGCTCGTGCGCGAAGCCATCCCCGGGCAGGGCAGCCAGATACGCGGCTGGATGAACTGCGCGGCTCTTGCCTCTTACCTCCTCGGACGCCCGTACTGGGTATGGACGCCGCACGGGCTCTATAAGCTCCTTCTGCGCGAGCCGAACGTCTGTCATATCGATGTCTCGGCGCTCCTGGAAAGCGACCTTGATGCGCTTGCCGCGCCGGGGACGCGGGTGGTGACAGCCTGCCCTAAGTGTTCACCGGGCGCGCCCAAGCCGCCGGGCGCGCCCAAGCCGTTTTGTATGTGCTGCGGTCGGGACCTGTGGCCTGATACGTGATGTGTATTGACGCGACGTCGCTTCCTGCAAGGACGCCGGCAAGGCTTATTACCGGATCGGCGACCCCAAAATTCTCAGGCTCATCAAAAAAACCGGGACGGATTTATTCTTGATGCGAGGTATTCTTCAAGAAATACGGCCGCCCCAGACCGAACGCATGAGCGCAAACGGGATAGGTTCTAGTTAAACCCTCGCATTACTTGTTGATTCGATTATTTCTTGTTTACTTCTTTTCGAGGTGTTTGCGCAGGAACTTGGCCGTGCGTTGCATAGCGTCCTTGGCGGCCAGGTCGTCGGCGAAGGTGCGCACGTGGGGCGGCCGGAAGTCGAACGCCCGGCCGACGCCGGGATAGACGATGAGCTTCACGTCCCGGCCCTTCTGTTTCAGCGTATCGTAAACGTACATGATCGGCCGAAGCCGGTTAAACTGTTCGAATTCGCCGAGAAACATCAGCACCGGGACCTTGAGATCCTCCGCCTCCGGTGCGTACTTGTAGAGCTGCATCGGCTCCGCCGCGTTGGGGTCTTGCATGTGCGGATAGTACGACACCCAACAGGCGACCTCTTTTTCCTGTTTTTTGTACGTTACCAGGGCTTTCAGCGTGATGTATCCGCCGCGGGTGTGAGAGACCGTGCAGATCTTTTTGCCTTTGACATAGGGAATGGTCAGCAAGAACTCGATACCGCGCGCGGCATCCTCTTCAACCACGTAGTCGTGTTCGATGGGGTACTTGTCGATAAAACGGGCGAACCACAGATCCGGCGCCAGGACCACAAAGCCGCGCGCGGCAAGCCGCTTGGGATGCAGCAGCGTCAGTTCATCCAGGCCGCGCCGGCCGTGTTGGAACAGCACGCCGGGATACTTTTTGCCGTCTTTGGGCCGGAACAGATAAGCGGGCACCTCGGTGTCGCCGCTTTGATAAGAGATTTTTTCCATGATGACTTCATGGTTGACCGGCACCTCGAGCTTTCCCTCATCCCACCAGGCGTCGTCCCACCACCATTTTTTCTCGTCCTGCGGATACAGGTATCGGGTCCAGGGCTTGTCGTAGGTGTAGCCCCAGGTCTCCGCCGTTGCAGAGACAGGGAACGTGAGAAGCGAAAATACAAGGACGAATCGCCACATTGTTATATTCTCCTCGTGTTATTAAGCCTCTCGGAGTTGGTGCAACCGAGGTCGCTACTGTACCAAAACTCCGAAATCAGGTCAGGATAGATCGGGGGCCCAGAATAAATCGGAGCCGAAAACGGTGATTGCCGATATGTTGCAAGAAATTGTTCTCATTAATGATTTGAAATCGAAGTCGGGCCGCGCCCGGCCACCGTCTTGCAGAGCGATTCGTCAAGGACATAAATGCCCTAAATAATCAGTGAGATAACGGCGGTATAGCGAAAGTAATGTGGGTAGCGCCGTGGTCAAAGGTTGTTCGATTCGATTCGCTGGGCTAATCTTACCCGCCCATATGCCTCACAATAAAAAGAAAACGAATACACCATCTTTATTTCCCCCGGCAATAAGTTTTTGATCAACAGGACAGGTTATGGCAGTCAGAAATCGATTACATCGATGCGAGCTCGCGGTACCCGGAAGTAATCCGCGCATGCTGGAGAAGGCGCCGACCGCCGGCGCCGATGTCGTGTTCCTGGATCTGGAGGACGCCGTCGCTCCCGATGATAAGGAACAGGCGCGGAAAAACGTCATTGCCGCCCTGAACAATTATGACTGGTCGCGCTGTTCGGTATCCGTGCGTATCAACGGGCTGGATACGCATTATTGTTACCGGGACATCGTCGATGTCGTCGAACAGGCGGGCAGCAAGCTGGACACGATTCTCATCCCCAAGGTCGGCACCCCCGCTGACATTTTGTTTGTCTCAACCCTGCTGGAGCAGATTGAGGCGGCCAAAGGTCTTGAACCGATCAATCTCCACGTGTTGATTGAAACCGCCCTGGGCATGGCCAATGTCGAACAAATCGCACAGACCTGTCCGGAACGGCTGGAGGCCATGGTGTTCGGCGTGGCGGACTATGCCGCTTCGACGCAGGCGCGCACGACACACATGGGCGGCGCCAATCCCGATTACGCCGTGCTGACGGACCCGGATGCCGACGGCAAGCGGCAACGCCATTGGGGGGACCAATGGCATTACGCGATTTCCCGCATGGTGGTCGCCTGTCGTGCCTACGGCCTGCGCCCGATCGACGGGCCGTTCGGCGATATTTCCGATCCGGACGGCTATCTGTCGGTCGCGCGCTCGGTCGCGGCCCTGGGCGTCGAAGGCAAATGGGCGATTCATCCCTCGCAGATTCCGCTGGCGAAGGAAGTGTTCACGCCGTCGGATAAAGAGGTCGATCGCGCCCGCCGCATTCTCGAGGCCATGAAACAGGCGGCCACGGAGGGCAAGGGAGCGGTCTCGCTCGACGGCCGCCTGATCGATGCCGCTTCCATTCGTCAAGCCCAGGTGCTGGTCGATAAGGCCGATCAAATTAATTCAGGATAGAAAATCGTTTATCATACGCGCCTTGTCGATGGCCTGACCGTTTGCGGGCGCTGGGGGACAATTTGAATATTCACGAGTATCAGACAAAGGAACTTTTAAGAAGCTACGACGTGCCCGTTCCGGCGGGACGCGTGGCGCATACCGTCAGCCACGCCGCCTCCGTGGCCGATGAAATCGGCGGCAAGCGTTGGGTGGTGAAGGCGCAGATTCATGCCGGCGGCCGCGGCAAGGCGGGCGGCGTGAAGCTCGCCGGTTCCATCGAGGAAGTTCAGAAGTTCTCGGATCAGATGATCGGTTCACGGCTGGTGACACCTCAAACGAACAAAAACGGGCAGCTGGTCCAGCGCGTATTGGTGGAAGAGGCCTACGATATCGAAAAAGAGTTT
>WGFP01000167.1 GCA_015492195.1 Acidiferrobacterales bacterium | reverse complement strand
TATTAGGAGTACTTGTTGATGCAAGATTCGGGGCTTCGGCGTCACGGAACTCGTAGTTGACCAAAACCCGGCTTTTCTTGTTGAAAAAATACTGGGTACCGACGGTCAAGGTCTCGAATTTGCGTTCATTGGAAGCGACCCTGGTCCCACGGTTAAGCTCGTCATATCGTATATCAATGGTCCAATTCGGCCTGATGTAATAGCCGAAATCCACGTAGAAACCGTCGGCCTCTTCGTTGGTCAGGACGTTAAAAGTAGCAAAGGCCGTCCCCGCGTTGTTCAACGAGCCGGCGACGGCAGCGCCGTCCGTTGAGTTGAAAATCATGCCTTTGGCCTTGATGTACTCGAAGCCGGCGCGGATTTTACCCTTCCGGAAAGTCACGCCTACACCGCTGCGGTCGCGGTTAAACTCTCCCGACGTGCCCGCCGTGCTTGTCGAACCGTCTGTGTTGCTCTGGGTACCGGTCCCGCCGGTAACAATCGTACGTTTGCCGTCCTGTTTCCAGGCATATATTTTGAGGCCCTGACGACGGGGACCCTTGCCGCCGTATATACGCTCCGACGACCAATACAGGTAGGTGTCCTTGTTATCATCGTTATCTCCGCGAGCAATGCCGTTGCCGTTGCCGTACATAACGGCATAGCTGTGCTCCCAGTCACCCGACTCAAAGGCGTCGAATATCTGCACGCCGACGTCGCGGAAAGCGCTGACCGGCCCGTTCGGCTTATTGGCGCAACGATCGGCTGTGCCTCCCAGGGCGGTGGTACAAGCCGGTATCCCGTCCCGATCAAAAAAGCGTTCAAGCGTCAGCTGATTGGTAACATTGGTGAAGTTGATATAGTCGAACACGTGGATGGCCTGCAAACCTTCCTCACCGCCCGGATGTTTAAACTGACCAATACGGATCCGTGCGCCTGGAATATGACTCAAGGTCACACTGGCATCGGTGATCTTCGTGCTTCCGCCGCCCTCATTGGTGATGCCGTTGTTGCCGAACTCAGCAAGGAAAAAATAGTTCACCCTGGAATCCAGCGGCATGGGCTGACCGCGCACGCCAATCCGCGCCCGAATGACGTTGAATGACTCGTTGGCTTTGAGATCAGGGCGGATCTGGTTAAAGATGGCGTTCTGACCGCTAAATCCCCCGGCTTTAATCTTGGTTCCACTGGTTGATTGGTATTCCGGCTGGATAAAACCCCACACCTTGGCGCGCGGTGCCGCCATGGCGGGCTCCGTACCTTGCAGCATCAGCCAGTTGGCTGCATAGGCGCCGGACGTGTACGTAAGCAACGCCGTCAAACATACCGTGGCGAATGTGGTCGTTTTTGTTAAAGACTTCATGCTTATCCTCCATCAGACATTATTTTTTTATTTAAGCTACGGACGAATTAAGGTGTACCCCGCAGCGGTCAACTCCAGGATTCGGGCAACCCCCGCTTTCACCGGCACGGAGTTTTTGGTCAACTCAGGCGCGTGACCGAGAATTTTGGTCATTTTCTTTGTCGTGTTCTGGCAGGCGGAGAACCGGACACCGGTCTGGGCCAGACTATCGATACGGTATTTATTGGCATTGTCGACAAAAAGAAGCCGCAAGCCCGGGCCGAAAGCAACGATTTCAAGATCAATGTTGTTGGGACCGTAGTATTTCAACAGGTTATTTGCGACGTTCAAAACCAACGTCTGTTTTTGCCCGCTGCCGTCACTGATTTGCAGTACCACCTTCTTGTTGGCGGCATAAGCCGGCGCGCTTGCCATAACCGTACCGATCATTATGGAAAATGCGGTAAGTATTGAAAGAATGTAACGCATCACGATTTCCTCCTATGGCGCTAAAGCTTCATGTAGTTGATACATCCATGTCGCTGGGCGAAGCCCTCAAACTCCAATAAATATTTAGCTTGATATACAATCCCTCCGGCGCGGGACGACCGCACCCCTTCCCCCTCTTTCAAGGGAGAAATGCATCTATCCTCTGCGCGGCTAGTTCTATAGTATTAGACGTGTTACAGCGGCCATTCGATCCATCGCTGTGGCAGATTTTGAAATTTTTGAGGGGAGCCAATCACATCCATCGGGAGGAAACTATAATTTGCAGGGAGACTACCGGATGGCTCCGGCAATAAAAATGATACAGAACCGCCGTAGGGGATGTTATGAATCCGTTAGAATATATTTGTCGTTTACGACAATTCACGGGAGATCTCAGGAACAAACGGAAAAGGCTGCACCGGGTGGCATATTCATGGTGTCAGGATCAGGCGCTGGCCGATGACCTTGTGCAGGAAACCCTGACCAAGGGATTAAAAAATCTCGGCCAACTCCGCAAACCCGGCGCCATGGACCGCTGGCTGTTTGATATAATGACAAACTGTTGGCGCGACCACCTCCGCAGGGTGCGGGTAACGGAGGACATCGACGAGCTTGCCGATGAATTGGATGACTTATGCCCGCCTGACGGCGGACACGAACAAGCAGAGATGGTCGCGAAAGTAAGAGCCGCCGTAGGACGGCTGCCGCGAGGTCAGCGTGAAGTACTTGCCCTCGTGGACCTGGAAGGGTTTTCGTATGGCGAAGTCGCGGACATGTTGGACATCCCGCTGGGTACGGTAACGAGCCGGATTTGCCGTGCACGTGATGCATTAAAAGAAATGCTGACAGAATACGATTCCGGAAAGGAAACCAAGATAGTGCGCATTCGGAGAATTAAATGAAAGACGATCAAGCATCAATGAATGAAAAATTGAACGCTTTAATAGACGGGGAACTGAGTTCAACCGAAACGGCGGAGTTGCTCGCCGTGATCAAGAAAGACCCTGCGCTGAAAAAGCGGGTGGCGGAATTGCGAAGGATCCGCACCTTGGTAAAATGCGCGTTTGACGATACGCGCGCCAACAAGCCTCGTCCTACGGAAAAACGTAAAATAAACGTTCCATACAGAGCGCTGGCGGCAAGCCTGATTCTGGGAGTCGGCCTGCTCCTTGGGTGGACGCTTCACGGGCGGATAGACGCTCCGCCAACACCGGTGGCGGAAGGTGCCGTCTCACAGGACCTGTTCACGGTACGCCCGGCGCAAAAACCCGGCGCACCCCTCAACGAGGTAAGGATCATCCTGCATATCACCAGCGGAGATCCGAAAAAACTCGACGTTGCGCTGAATAAGGCGGAAACGCTGATGAACCAGTATCATGCCTTAAATAAGCGTCTCATTCTTGAGATACTCGTTAATGCCGAAGGCCTGCGGCTTGTTCGCGTCGACACCTCTCCCTACCGGGAGCGTATATACACCATGCAAAAGCGGCATGCGAATATTTCCTTCCTCGCCTGCAACAACACCATCAAACGCCTCAAGTGGGAAAAGGGGGTGGAGGCCAAGCTCCTACCTGGGGTGATCGTCGTGCCCTCGGCACTTGATCAAATCGTGACCCGTTTACAAGAAGGCTGGGGCTACATTAAAACCTAACGCCGCAAGGCCAAGTCGGAATATGGGAAGCAATTCCCTTTTCCAGCCGGTCAGAACTGGAAAACGAGTTCTCCGTCCTTTTCCGAGATGGAGACGTGACCGCCGTCCGCAAGCTTGCCAAACAACAGCTCATTGGCGAGCGGCTTTTTGATTTTCTCTTGAATCAGGCGCGCCATCGGGCGGGCGCCCATGGCGTCATCATGACCGTGTTTCGCAAGCCATCTACGCGCCGACTCGTCCAGCTCGATGGTCACGTTCTTGTCTTCAAGCTGGCCCTCAAGCTCGAGAATAAACTTATTCACCACATGGGCGATGGTCTGATCGTCCAACGGCTTGAAATGGATGACGGCGTCCAGCCGGTTGCGGAACTCCGGGCTGAATATTTTCCTGATCTCCTCGGCATCGTCGCCGCTGTGGTCCTGGCGCGTGAATCCCATGGAAGCGCGGCTCATGCGATCGGCCCCGGCGTTGGTGGTCATCACCAGAATCACGTTGCGGAAATCGGCCTTGCGGCCATTGTTGTCCGTCAACGTGCCGTGGTCCATCACCTGCAGCAACAGATTAAACACGTCGGGATGCGCCTTCTCGATTTCGTCCAGCAGCAGCACGGAATGGGGGTGTTTGGTAATGGCCTCGGTCAAGAGCCCCCCCTGATCAAAGCCGACATAGCCCGGCGGTGCGCCGATCAGGCGCGACACCGTATGCCGTTCCATGTACTCCGACATATCGAAACGGATGAGTTCGACGCCCAGCACGTGCGCGAGCTGACGGGTGACCTCGGTCTTTCCTACGCCGGTGGGGCCGGAAAAGAGATAAGAACCAATGGGCTTTTCCGGCTGGCCCAAACCGGAGCGAGACAACTTAATGGACGTCGCCAGGGCCTCGATGGCTTCGTCCTGGCCGAACACCACCATCTTGAGGTCACGCTCGAGCGTGAGCAGGGCGTCGCGGTCCGACGTCGAAACATTTTTCGGCGGGATGCGCGCCATCTTGGCCACGATGGCTTCAATATCGTGCACACCGATGGTTTTTTTGCGCTTGGACGGCGCCAGAAGTTGCTGACCGGCCCCGGCCTCGTCAATCACATCGATCGCCTTGTCCGGCAGGTGCCGGTCGTTGATGTAGCGATTGGACAATTCCACGGCGCTGCGTAACGCCTGCTGGGTATAGCGAATGTGGTGATGCTCCTCGAAGTGGCGCTTGAGGCCGCGCAGGATCTCCACCGTTTCTTCAACGGAAGGCTCGGTCACGTCGATCTTCTGGAAACGCCTTGAGAGTGCGCGATCCTTTTCAAAAATGTTGCGGTATTCCTGATAGGTGGTTGAGCCGATGCACCTGAAATCACTGGAACCCAACACCGGCTTCAACAAATTGGATGCATCCATGGCGCCGCCCGAGGCGGCGCCGGCACCGATGATGGTGTGGATCTCGTCGATAAACAGGATGGCGTTGTCCTGCTTCTTCAGGTGATGCAAGACCGCCTTCAGGCGCTTTTCAAAATCACCGCGGTATTTGGTCCCGGCCAGCAATCCGCCCATGTCCAGGGCGTAAATGGTACTGTGCGCAATCACCTCGGGCGCTTCACCGTCGATGATTTTCTTCGCCAGCCCCTCGGCGATGGCCGTTTTACCGACGCCGGCCTCCCCGACAAAAAGCGGATTGTTTTTACGCCGACGGCACAATACCTGGATGGTCCGCTCCACTTCCCGCTCCCGTCCAATGAGGGGATCGATTTTTCCAAGACGCGCCTGTTCGTTGAGATTGACCGTAAACGCATCGAGGGGGCTGCGCTCCGTGGTCGCCCCGCCGCCTTCTTCGCCCTCCTCGGGCGCGGGCAGTTCGCTTTGACCCTCGCCGGGCACTTTCGAGATCCCGTGTGAGATATAGTTCACCACGTCAAAGCGGCTGATATTCTGTTTGTGCAGAAAGTACACCGCGTGTGATTCCTTCTCGCCGAAGATGGCGACCAGCACATTCGCGCCGGTGACTTCCCTCTTGTTGATGCCCTGCACGTGCAACACGGCGCGCTGGATGACGCGCTGGAAACCGATGGTGGGCTGGGTGTCAATCTTACTGTTGGGGTGCAACGTCGGCACGTTTTCATCCAGGAACGTACTCAAATTCCGGCGCAGCTCCTCGATATTCCCGCCGCAGGCACGAAGCACGCGCGCCGCCGTGGGGTTATCCAGGAGCGCGGCGAGCAGATGCTCCACGGTGATGAACTCGTGGCGTCTCTCGCGCGCCGATTGGAAGGCGCTATTTAGTGAAAACTCCAGTTCCTGGGACAACATGCGTCACCATCTCCGCCTTGGCCTGTTTTGCCGCCAAACCGCCAAAATCACTCCGGCTCCATGGTGCATTGCAGGGGGTGCTGCTGCTCCCGGGCAAAGGCCAAAACCATCCGCACCTTGGTCTCCGCAATTTCGCGTGTGTACAGCCCGCACACCCCGATGCCCTTTTGGTGGACGTGCAACATAATCCGCGTCGCATCCTCACGATTCTTGTGAAAGAACCGCTCCAGAACCACCACCACGAACTCCATCGGCGTAAAGTCATCGTTCAATAATATAACTTTATACAACTGCGGCTTCTGAAGTTTGGGTTTGGCTTCCTCAACAACGGGACCGTCAGAATATCGGGTTTGTTTCTCTTTCATCATTACAAGATTAGACCATAATTTTCGGCTACAAATACGGATGAAATCCCTGAATTTAAGCAAACTTACAGTACCTACATTGTGCTACCGCACCGTAAAATTTCAACCCTGCTAATTCTGGCATGAATTTTGAGTTCCGGGTTCGTTTCCACTGAATTGGGGCGCCCGGCGGGCCGCTAAGCGCTTGACTTGAACGAAAAAAGAAGGATGATGGTTATTTTGTTCGTCCGCCTCCCGGCAACAGGTATCCCGCCGGGCCAAAGACGGATGCAGTCTGTAATCGTTAGAAAGCGGTGTTGGTTCCGCTGTAGCTAGGGGGATGTTATGGCAACAGGTACTGTGAAATGGTTTAACGCCAGCAAAGGGTATGGGTTTATCACGCCCACGGATGGCGGTGACGATGTCTTCGCGCATTTCTCCGCCATTGAAATGGATGGATATAAGTCTCTTAAAGAAGGCCAACAGGTAGAGTTTGAGGTTCAGGAAGGACCCAAAGGCCCGCAAGCTTCCCGTATCCGCGCGCTCTCCAAATAAACGCGTTAACCCATTTCTCTCTTTAACTTATGAACCCGGCGCATGCCGGGTTTTTTCTTATTTGTTCCCCTGGGCGGCCACATCGCAGAACCCGCCTTCGGTTTGTTACATGTGGCTAATCACGGCGTTACCAAATCCGGAACAGGTAACTCGGGTCGCGCCGGGCATGAGACGGGCAAAGTCATAAGTCACGGTCTTGGCGGCGATCGCCCCTTCCATGCCTTTAATAATACAATCCGCGGCCTCCGCCCATCCCAGGTGACGCAGCATCATTTGGGCCGACAGAATCAGCGACCCCGGGTTCACCCGGTCTTGGCCGGCGTACTTCGGGGCGGTCCCATGGGTCGCCTCAAACACGGCCACGGAATCGGAAAGATTCGCTCCGGGGGCGATGCCGATGCCGCCCACCTG
>WGFP01000166.1 GCA_015492195.1 Acidiferrobacterales bacterium | reverse complement strand
GGATCGGTTCCGCAGCACCGGCCGATTGATCTTGCGGCATCATGAAAAAACTTCTCCAGGCGGCATAACGTCGGCGTCCAAGATTCACCCTTCGAGCAAAATCTTTTCCGCTTCTTCCAGCGATTCCGGCGTCCCGAAAAGCACCAGCACGTCTCCCGCGGCCAGCTTGGTGTCCGGCGCCGGTTGCGGGCCGTGGATGCCGCCGCGACGCACGGCGCTGACGACAATGTTCGCCTTATCCAAATGCAGATCCGCCAGCAGCTTACCGACGGCGTGGGCGCCGGGCGGCAGGGTCACGGAATGAAACCGCTCACGGTAGGCATCCGGACCCTTTCCTTCGAACACGTCTTCACCGTGAAAGAAACCGCGCAGCATGCGGTAGCGGTCGCCGCGCACATTGCGCACGTGTCGCACGATGCGCGACACCGGCACGCCCAGAAGCAACAACAAGTGCGACCCCATCATCAGACTGCCTTCCAGACTCTCCGGCACCACCTCGGTCGCCCCCGCCGCCTTCAGCCGGTCCAGGTCGGCGTCATCCATGGTGCGCACGATCACCGCCATGTCCGGCCGCATGTGGCGCGTGCTCTCAAGGATCTTGAGGGTCGAGGCGACATCATTAAAGCTGATCACAAGCGCCTTGGCGCGGCGCAGGCCCGCGGCCTCCAACACTTCATGGCGCGTGGCGTCGCCATAGACCACCGATTTCCCGGCGTCGCGGGCGTCGCGCACGCGCACCGGATCAAGATCCAGCGCGAGACTCGGGATGCCCTCCTGCTCCAGCATCCAGGCGATATTCTGGCCGCTGCGGCCGTAACCACAAATAATCACATGGCCCTGGGTCTCACCCGCCTCGGCGCGAATCACGTCGAGGTTGCTTTCCCGAACGCGGGTGTAGTGCGGCACCATCAGCTTGGCCAAACGCCCGTTGTAGCGCACGATCAGCGGCGCCGCCAACATGCTCAATACCACCGCGGCAAGCACAATCTGCGCGGCGTCGCCGTCAAGAACCCGATGCTCCCTGGCTTGGAGCAGCAGCGCGAATCCGAATTCGCCGCCCTGCGACAACACCAGTCCCGTACGCAGCGCCACGCCGGTTTCCATGTTGAAAAATTTTCCCAAACCCATGATCAGAACCGTCTTGAACACCAGGATCGCCGCCACGCTTGCAAGAACCCACGGCCACCACTGCCGCACCACGTCAAGATTCAACATCATGCCGACGGTGACAAAAAAAAGGCCGAGCAGAATGTCTCTAAACGGCAGGATGTCGCTTTCAACCTGATGCCGGTACTCGGTCTCGCCCAACATCATGCCAGCGAGAAACGCACCGAGCGCAAGCGACAATCCCGCCTGATGGGTGAGCCATGCCGCAACGAGCGTCACCAACAGAACCGTCAGCATAAAAAATTCGCGCTGGCGCGCCGTGGCCACTTCGTGCAGGAGCGGGCGCAACAACCAGCGCCCAAGCGGAAAGATCACGACGAGGACGGCGACGCTTTTGAACAGCGCCCAGCCAAGCGCGGCCAATACCGATCCCTCGGCATCGCCGCCCAGCGCCGGGATAAGAATCAGAAACGGCACCACCACCAAGTCCTGAAACAGCAGAACACCGAAGGCATGCCTGCCATGGCGCGAGGTTTGTTCCAGTTGCTCGGTCAACAGTTTCATGACGATGGCCGTGGAGGAAAGCGCCAGGATGCCGCCGATGACGATCGCCCCTTCGATCGGCACGCCCATCCACCAGGCAACGGCACCGAACGCAAGACAACTGATCAGCACCTGCGCTCCTCCCAGCCCGATTACGATGGATTTCATGGCCATGAGCTTGGGAAGCGAAAATTCCAGACCGATGGTAAACATGAGAAACACCAGCCCGAACTCGGCGAGATAACGCGTCTCTTGCGTATCCGGGATCCATCCCAATCCATAGGGCCCGACCAGTATCCCGGCAAACAAATACGCCAGGATCTGGGGCAGATGCAGGTAGCGAAACAGCGCCACCAGCACCACCGCCACGCCCAGCAGTATTAAGATGTTGTGAAACGCAAACGGGTCCATGGGATATTTATTGAGGTCTGATATACTGAATCGAAAGATTACCCTATACCCCCTGAAACAGCGAAGCATGACTAAACCCCCCTCGTTTCGGCAGTTTGGGAGCGCCGTTATCGAACTTGAGGCCAAGGCCCTCGCCTCGCTGGCCAAACACGTAGACGACCAGTTCACCCGCGCCTGTGAAATCATCCGCGCAAGCCAGGGACGCGTCATCGTCAGCGGCATGGGCAAATCCGGTCACATCGGCGGCAAGATCGCCGCGACATTGGCAAGCACCGGCACGCCCGCGTTTTTCGTGCATCCCGGCGAGGCGAGTCACGGCGATCTCGGCATGATCACGCCCGTCGACGTGGTGCTGGCGATTTCCAACTCCGGCGAAACCGCGGAGATCCTGACCATTCTCCCCATTATCAAGCGCCTCGGGGTAAAGCTGATCGCGCTGACGGGGAATACCCAATCGAGTCTCGCCAAACAGGCCGACGCCGTGCTTTACGTCGGCGTGGAAAAGGAGGCGTGCCCGCTCAACCTTGCGCCCACCTCCAGCACCACGGTGACATTGGCGATGGGAGATGCGCTTGCCGTGGCGTTGTTTAAATCGCGCGGCTTTACCGAGGAAGACTTCGCACGCGCGCACCCCGGCGGTCAGCTGGGCCGGCGTCTGTTGCTCTATGTCAGCGACGTCATGCACACCGGCAAGGACATACCGCTGGTGACGGAAGAGGCCTCGTTGCGCGAGGCGCTGATCGAGATGACCGGAAAAGGGCTGGGCATGACGGGCATCACCGACAAACAAGGCCGCCTGAGCGGCATCCTGACCGACGGCGACCTGCGTCGGATCCTGAACCGCGGCGTGGACGTACACACCGCCAAGGTTTCAGAGGTGATGACGCCCAATCCGAAAACCACGCGCGCGGACCGGCTTGCGGCGGAGACCGTGGAGCTGATGCGCTCACTAAAGATCAACGGTTTCTTCGTCGTGGATAATGACAAACGCGTCGTCGGCGCGCTTAACATGCACGACCTGCTCCGTGCGGGCGTGGTGTAATCAAGCGAGGAGTGAGGAGTGAGGAATAAGGGGAAAGATAGCCGGAAAAGTGAAGCCGACGACGATAAAACCCGCAGCGAAGGGAACACCGATTTAGGATCCCATTCCTCGCTCCTCACCCTCCCTTTCGAGGTTGACTCGACGGTCCTCGCGCGCGCAGCGAAGGTGAAGCTGGTCTTGTTCGACGTCGACGGCGTGCTGACGGACGGGCGACTCATCCTGGGCGACGACGGTCAGGAATACAAATCCTTCAACTCCCTGGACGGTCACGGCATCAAGATGCTCCAGCGCCACGGGGTAACCGCCGGTATTATAAGCGGCCGCACCTCACGGGTGGTTGAACATCGCATGAAGGATCTCGGGATCACGCATGTCCACCAGGGATGCCTGGAAAAGCTTCCCGTTTACCGAAAACTTCTCGACGCGCTTGGGCTTCATGCCGATCAGACCGCCTTTGTGGGCGACGACGTGGTGGATCTGCCCATCATGTTGCAGGCCGGGTTCGCCGTGGCGGTGCAAAACGCGCATCCACTCGTTAAGCGGCACGCCCACTGGATAACCCCGAGCGCCGGAGGTAACGGCGCGGCGCGTGCGCTATGCGAATTGATTCTGTACGCCCAAGGCGTCTATGACGCGGAAATGCAGACTTATCTCATTACAAACAACGCCGAGTAGAAGAAGCGTACATGATGCCGGACGCGAAAAAAATCATCATCGCCGTCTTGTTGACGCTGGTCGCCGGGGGAACGTGGTGGCTGTCCCAGAAAGCCGCCGCGCCCGAGGCGCCGATCGACGGTAAAACGCGCCACGATCCTGACTACACGATCGAGAATTTCACCGCCTTCGTCATGAACGAACGGGGACGCAGAAAATATGTGCTCAAAGCAAAACGGCTTGTGCACTATCCCCATGACGGTACCTCCGATCTGGAACAACCCTATCTGATACAGTATCGCGAAGACGGTGCCCCAACGCACACGCGGGCCGATACCGGAAAACTGTCAAACGACGCCGGCCAGATCATTATGCGCGGGAATGTCCGTGTCTCCCGCGGCCGGGATTCGGGCGGCCCGGGCGGAGAAATCAAAACTGAAAAAATGAAAATACTCTTGGATAAGTGACGTGATAGGAAAAATGCACAAGAACAAAGAGAAAGGTTTTTCGCCTTGGATGCGTGGAATCTATTCTCTCTTTTTTCTTTTCTCTTTTTCTTTTTTTATTTCTTACCCTTCCGCTTACGCGGCCGAGGATAACAAAGATCAACCCGTTTATATTGACGCCCGTTCAATAGAACACAATGAAAAAACCGGCGTAACCATTTATCGCGGAAACGTGTCTCTCAAACAAGGCAATATACAAATCAAGGCCGATCGGATCATGGTCCGCACACGCAACGATAAAACGGAATTTATCGAAGCCCATGGGAATCCGGTAACCTTTTATGAACGACGGGACAATGAAGAGGACATCCATGCCACGGCAAGCCGCGCGGAATATGACGCAATTCGGAAATTGCTGGATCTTTACGGTGACGTGTCCTTTCATCAGGGCGGTGATGTATTCCACGGCAGGATCGTCCATTACGACATGAATGAAAAACGCCTGCGCGCAAAAGGCGATGCCGCCTCAAACGGTCGTGTCTTCGCCGTGATCATGCCCGATAAACAATCGTCTCAGCCGTCATCCGTCCCATGAACGTTCTTTCCGCCAGCCGGCTCGGCAAACAATACAAAGGGCGTCAGGTCGTCGAGGATGTATCGCTGGAGGTTCAAAGCGGCGAGATCGTGGGCCTGCTCGGTCCCAACGGCGCCGGTAAGACCACGTGTTTTTATATGATTGTCGGGCTGGTGCCGATGGACAGCGGCACAATCAAACTCGATGACACCGACATCGGTCACCTCCCCATGCATCGGCGCGCGCGCCTGGGATTGGGTTACCTGCCGCAGGAGCCTTCCGTGTTTCGTCACCTGACGGTGGCGGAAAACATCCTTGCCGTTCTTGAGACGCGCCCGGAACTCACAAACAC
>WGFP01000165.1 GCA_015492195.1 Acidiferrobacterales bacterium | reverse complement strand
GTTTACCCCCATCCGCCGCTGATGTACTGGCTGATTCATCTCGGCTGGTCGGTATTCGGCGTCAATGAATGGTGGCCGCGCCTGGTCCCTGCCGCCTTTTTTCTTTTTAGTCTCCATGTGACGGCGCGCCTGGCGCGAAGGCTGTGGCCGGACAGTCTCGACGTCTCGCGCTATGCCCCACTTGTATTGCTGGGTATGCTTTTCTGGGCGTTTTATCTAACGCTTGCACTGCCCGATGCCTTGCTTGTGTTTTTTTCCCTTCTGGGTTTATGGGCGGTGCTTGTGATGTACAGGACGCATAGGCGCGCCTGGTTGTTGTTGGGTCTTGCGCTTGGCCTTGGGATGCTTGCAAGCGGTCTGATGATCCTGCTGTATGTCCTGCCCGTCACGCTGCTTGCGCCGCTCTGGATCAAAGAGGCGCCGCGTCCCAACTGGAAGCACTGGTACCGCGACGTATCGAAGGCGGTGTTGCTCGGATCCGTCATCCTTGCCTCATGGCTGACGCCCGCGATGATCAAGGCCGGCGCCCCGTTTGCCTCAAAACTGTTGGCGGATTCCATCCCCGGTCCAACGCTTGGGTTGTTTCCGTCGATGCCGCAGTGGTGGGGATATCTGTTTTTGTTGCCGATTGTGCTGCTGCCCTGGTCGGTCATGCCGCTCCTGTGGATGCGTTTATGGCATATTCGTAGGCAGCCCGTTAACGCGGGAATGGTTTTTTGCATGCTGTGGGCGCTTCCGGCGATCGCTTTGCTTTCGCTGCTGGATGTCAAGCAGCCGCAGTGGCTGTTGCCGATCCTTCCCGCCGGCGCCTTGGTCGTGAGCTATCTGTTTATGGATGAAGCGTTGCGGGAGCACGGCCTACATAAGGCCCTGGCCGGCATGACCCTGCCGATCATCGTGTTCGGGGGTGCGCTGGCAATATTGCCCGAGTTGCCGCGGGCGGCGTTTCTCCCCGATTTACTTTGGGATATTTCCCCGTTGGTCGGCATCGGCATCGTCGCGGTGGGAATCGCCCTGGCCTGGGTACCGTTGCGAGAGACCCGGGATCGGGTCAGGGACATCGTTGTGGTCGGTGTTTTGCTGGTGGTGTTTGCGATCTTGGGCGTGGGGTCACAGTTCAACAACTTATATCAAGTCCACGGCGCGGCGCAATATATTGCCGATGCCCAAGATCGGGACCACTCTATCGCGCATGTGGGCGACTACCAGGGGCAATTTCAGTTTCCGGGGCGCCTGCAAAAATCCTTACATGTAATTAACCTGACTGAAGTGCAGCAGTGGACGGCGCACTATCCCGACGGTTTATTGATTACCTATTCAAATGAATGGCAGCCACCTGTCACGGGCGCGTTTAAACCCGCATTTGAATCGCCTTACGGCGACCAGATACTGCGTGTCTGGGAGGCGGGTGCGGTGCTTGCGAGCATTCCCTAGCGCTGGTTTGCCGGCGGCGGTTGGTTCATAATGTCGCGCCATGTTGTTTGCCCCGCAAATTGATCCCGTTGCCGTCAGTCTCGGCCCGCTGAAAATCCATTGGTACGGCCTGATGTATGTGATCGGTTTCGTCGGTGGTTGGTGGCTCGGTGTTGTGCGCGCGAAACGGCCCGGTTCCGGCTGGCGCAAGGAGGAAGTTTCCAATCTGTTGTTCTATATCGCCTTGGGCGTGATTCTCGGCGGCCGTCTTGGTTACGTGATTTTCTACAATGCCGCTTATTATCTGCAGCATCCCTTGGAGGTGTTCTACGTCTGGACCGGCGGGATGTCGTTCCACGGCGGGATGCTGGGCGCGATTGCGGCACTGTGGCTGTATGGGCGCAAGACCCGTCGCGCGTGGCTTGCCGTCACCGACTTTGTCGCGCCGCTTGTGGCGTTGGGGCTCGGTGCCGGGCGCATTGGAAATTTTATCAACCACGAGCTCTGGGGCCGCGTGACCGATCTTCCGTGGGGCATGGTGTTTCGGGGCGCCGGGCCGCTGCCGCGTCACCCGTCGCAGCTTTATGAGTTCGCGTTGGAAGGCGTGGTTTTATTTGTAATCCTGTGGGTGTACTCGTCGAAACCCCGGCCGACGGCCTCCGTGTCCGGCTTGTTTTTGTTGTTCTACGGTTTGTTCCGTTTCCTTGTGGAGTTCGTGCGTGAGCCGGATGCGCACATCGGCTATCTTGCCTTCGGCTGGGTCACCATGGGCCAGGTTCTGACCCTGCCGATGATACTGCTGGGCGCCTGGATGATTTGGTGGGCCTATCAAAGAACCGCAAATAAAAACGCCGTTACTTGATCCACACCGTCTTGGCATTGACGAACTCGCGGATGCCGTGCACCGACAGCTCACGCCCGTAACCGGAGGCCTTGACGCCGCCGAAGGGCAGGCGCGGATCGCTCTTGACCATGCCGTTGACGAATCCGGCGCCGGCCTGGATGCGGCGCGCGAAGCGCTCGCCTTTTTTTAAATCGCGGGTCCAGACGGCGGAACCCAGACCGAAGCGGTTGTCGTTGGCGATGCGCAGTGCTTTGTCTTCGTCCTTGGCGTGGATCATGACGGCGACCGGCCCGAATAATTCTTCCTCGTAAGCGCGCATCCCCGGTTTGACGTGATCGAGGATGGAAGCCTTATAAAAGTATCCTTTTCCCGGTACTGCTTCGCAGCCGAGCAACGGTGTGGCGCCCGCGGCGATCGAATCGGTCACTTGTTGATGCAACTGGTCGCGCAGGTCCGCGCGCGCCATGGGACCTAATTGCGTGTCCTCATGCGTGGGGTCGCCCATCTTGAGCGCCTCGGCCTTTTTCTTGAAAAGCGCAAGGTATTCCTCGGCGACGGCCTCGGTCAAAATAAAACGCTTGGCGGCGATGCAGCTTTGCCCGTCGTTGAGGTAACGTGAGGCAACGCCCACGGTGGACGCCTCTTCCAAGTCGGCGTCGGGCAGCACGACAAAGGCGTCCGAACCGCCGAGTTCCAGCACCGTCTTTTTAAGATGGGCGCCCGCGGCCGCGGCGACCTTACGACCCGCCGGCTCACTGCCGGTGAGCGTGACCGCATGAATACGCGGGTCGGCGATCACCTTCTCGGCCTGGGCGGCGGAAATCAGGAGTGTCCGGAACACCCCTCTCGGAAAACCGGCCTTGTGAAACACCTGTTCAATTGCCAGCGCGCATTGCGGCACATTCGAGGCGTGCTTGAGCACCGCGGTGTTGCCGGCCATCAGCCCCGGCGCGGCGAAACGGAATACCTGCCAGAAAGGGAAATTCCACGGCATGACCGCAAGCACGGTGCCG
>WGFP01000164.1 GCA_015492195.1 Acidiferrobacterales bacterium | reverse complement strand
TTCGGCAGTGCATCCTCAAGCCGGCCGAGGGCCTCGGTGGTCTCTTTCGGGATAAAAATCCCGGCGGTCAGGCGGTCCCTGGCGGCCGAGGGTTTAAGCAGGATGGCCGCGGCCTCGCGCCCCATGGCGTCGTCCGGTGCGTGATAATACCGCCCGAGCGGAAACACGATACGACGCATGAGCCACGCCGCCCCGCGATGGGGGAAATTCTTCATTAGGCCATCCAGACCCTGCTGAATGCGGTGCAAGGCGTCGTCGCAGGCCCAGGCGAGCAGCGCCACGTCCTCGGCCGGCCGGCCCTGATCTTCGAAGCGTTTGACCGCCGCCGAGGCGAGATAAAGATAACTCAGGACATCGGCCAGCCGGCCCGAAAGTTTTTCCCGGCGCTTCAAGGATCCGCCCAGAATAAACATGGCCATGTCGGAGACAAAGGCGAAGGCGGAGCTCAACCGCGTCAGGTGCTGGCAGTAGCGGCGCGCCGGACCCTTCACCGGCACCCAAACGAGGCGCGCGTTGGTCAAACCCATCCAAAGCGCGCGCGCGGCGTTGCTGATGACAAACCCGACATGCCCGAAAATGGCCTTGTCAAAAATTTTGGAGGCGCGCGCAACATCGTCGTCGGCCACCGCCAGCATTTCCTTCAGCACGTAAGGGTGGCAGCGTATCGCGCCCTGGCCGTAGATGATAAGCGTGCGCGTCAGGATGTTCGCGCCCTCGACGGTAATGCTGATCGGCAGGGCCTGATACACGCGCCCGATAAAATTGCGCGGACCAAGACAAATGCCCGATCCCCCCTGCACGTCCATGGCGTCGTTCACGACGCGACGCATGCGTTCGGTCAGGTGATACTTGACGATGGCGGAAGCGACCGCGGGTC
The DNA here is from genome assembly GCA_015492195.1 of Acidiferrobacterales bacterium. Taxonomy (GTDB): domain Bacteria; phylum Pseudomonadota; class Gammaproteobacteria; order Acidiferrobacterales; family Sulfurifustaceae; genus S146-88. Next base: position 1,605 of record WGFP01000164.1, on the reverse strand, counting down.
TCTCGCCCAGGTCCACGGCGGACACGGTCATGGTGCGCGCGGCGTCCATCAGATAGGTATACCCCGCCATGCGCGCCAAGACCTCTTCCACCCCCTCGAATTTACCGATGGGCAGCTTGAACTGCTTGCGGATGCGGGCATAGGCGCCGGTCGCGCGGCAGACAAGCTTGCTGGCCCCGGTGCTGAGCGCCGGCAGCGAGATCGAGCGCCCGGCCGCGAGGCTCTCCATCAGCATGCGCCAACCCTGACCGATATACTCCCTCCCGCCGATGACCCACTCCAGGGGAATGAACACATCCTTGCCGCTGTTGGGGCCGTTCTGAAATGCGATGTTCAGGGGATTATGGCGGTTGCCGATGGTGATCCCCGGCGTATCCGTGGGAATCAGGGCAAGCGTGATCCCAAGCTCCTCCTTGTCGCCCAACAGACGGTCCGGGTCGTACAGCTTGAATGCCAGACCCAGAACCGTGGCCACGGGGCCAAGCGTGATGTAGCGCTTCTCCCAGTTCAGCCGAATCCCCAGCACGTCCTGCTTGCCCTGGAATTCGCCCCGGCAAACAATGCCCTGGTCCGGCATGCTGCTGGCGTCGCTGCCCGCCTCGGGGCCGGTGAGGGCGAAACACGGCACCTCGTCGCCCCGCGCCAGGCGCGGCAGGTAATAATTCTTTTGCTCCTCCGTGCCGTAATGTAACAACAGCTCGGCAGGCCCCAGGGAATTGGGCACCATGACCGTAACGGCCCCGGTGACGCTGCGGCTTGCGATCTTCGTGACCACCGCCGAATGCGCCTGGGCGGAGAACTCCAGGCCGCCGTATTGCTTTGGAATAATCATGCCGAAGAAGCCCTTGTTCTTGATGTACTGCCAGGCCTCGGGCGACAGATCACGCCGCTCATGAGTAATGTCCCAGTCATCCAGCAGCCGGCACAGCTCTTCCACCGGGCCATCGAGAAAGGCCTGTTCCTCCGCCGTCAGTGCCGGCGCCTTGATGTTGAACAGTCTTTTCCAGGAAGGACGTCCGCTGAACAGCTCGGCCCCCCACCACACCGTCCCCGCCTCCAGCGCTTCCCGTTCCGTGTCCGACATCGTGGGCATGACTTCCTGAAATGCCCGCAAGGCATAGTCGCTGACCAGTTTGCGTCGCAGCGGGGTAATATTCAGCGGACAAGCTACAAGAAGAAACGCGATCCAGATAAACGTAAGCATCACGATTGAGGGCTCATAAACTATCGAATACCCCGCCAGCCCCGCGGCGGCGACCGCGGTCCAGACAAGCAACGGGGCTCGCAGATACAAAAGGCTCCAAACAACACCCACAACGGCAATCATCCATAACCATACGCTCATGTTTCCCTCACTTTGTTATATCTTGTCAGTTTGACAACATTGTTTTTGTTACGTTGCGAGCTGCGTTATTTTTGTTACACCCAAAATCATTTCTTATCATGAAATTTATCTCGGCATGCCGCATGAAAGCTTAAGCCAAAAGTTGCCGTACTTCAGTATAAGTTAAGTGCAACGGGAATTATTAGGATTTCTTTCACTCGCGCCTGGCCCGGCGTTGGGTATTATCATCCGATATCCCTTTTGGAAGGGGAAACCTGGTC
>WGFP01000163.1 GCA_015492195.1 Acidiferrobacterales bacterium | reverse complement strand
CCCTTGCAATCCTGCAAACTTAGGGGCCGAGTTTCTTTTTCAGCAATGCGTTCACCTGAGCGGGATTGGCCTTGCCCCCGGTTGCCTTCATCACCTGCCCGACGAAGTAACCGAAAAGTTTTTCCTGACCGTTTCGATACTGTTCAAGCTGCTTGGGGTTTTTCGCCAGCACTTCATCAATAACCTTTTCGATGGCGCCGCTATCCGTGATCTGTTTCAAGCCCTTCTTCTCGATCACGGCATCGGCATCGCCCTGACCGTTCCACATGGCCTCGAACACTTCCTTGGCGATCTTGCCGGAAATGGTGCTGTCGGCAACACGCCTGAGCAACCCGGCAAGCAGGGCGGGCGTCACGGGCGAATCAGTAATCTCCTTGTTTTCGCGGTTGAGGTAGGCGCTCACCTCGCCCGTCACCCAGTTGGCGACGATCTTGGGATCGGCCTTGGACTCCCTGACCGTCTCCTCGTAATACCGGGCCATTTCGGGCGAGGCGGTAAGCACACCGGCGTCGTAGGCCGACAAACCATAATCCTTTATGAACCGCGCGCGCTTGGCGTCCGGCAGTTCCGGCAGGGTTTTCTCCGTCTCGCGGATAAACGCATCGTCGATGACCAGCGGCGGCAGGTCGGGATCGGGAAAATAGCGGTAGTCGTTGGCCTCTTCCTTGCTGCGCATTGAACGAGTGACGTTTTTATCCGAGTCATAGAGGCGCGTTTCCTGCACCACTGTTCCGCCGCTTTCCAGCACGTCTATCTGGCGTTCTATCTCGTAGTCAATGGCCTTTTCCACGAATCGGAAAGAGTTGACGTTCTTGATCTCGGTACGGGTGCCGAGTTTCTGTTCCCCCCTGGGGCGGACCGAGACGTTGGCGTCACAGCGGAACGATCCTTCCTGCATGTTGCCGTCACAGATCTCAAGATAGCGCACGAGCTCATGCAGCTTCTTGAGATAGGCCACCGCCTCTTTTGCCGAACGCATGTCCGGCTCGGACACGATTTCGAGCAGTGGTGTACCGGCGCGGTTGAGATCGATGCCGCTCATGCCGTGGAAATCCTCGTGCAACGACTTGCCGGCATCTTCTTCAAGATGGGCCCGGGTAACGCCGATGGTCTTTCGGCTGTTATCGATCTCAATATCGATATGACCCTTTGTCACAATGGGTAATTCGTACTGACTGATCTGGTAACCCTTGGGCAGGTCGGGATAAAAATAATTCTTGCGCGCAAACACGGAATGGTGATTAATGGTGGCGCCGATGGCCAGCCCGAACTTGACCGCCATGCGCGCCGCTTCGCGATTGAACACCGGCAACACGCCGGGCAGGGCGATATCCACGGCGCAGGCCTGGGTGTTGGGCACAGCGCCGTATTTTGTCGTGGCCCCCGAGAACGCCTTGCTCTTGGTCAAAAGCTGGGCGTGAACTTCAAGACCGATTACCGCTTCCCATTCCATATTATCATTCAACGCGAAGGCGCGAAGGCGCAAAGAATAAGGAAAACTATATAAGCCATATCGAAAGTTACCGATAAATCACAATACCTCGTTAACTTAAAAATATCTCCCTCTGCGTCTTTGCGTCTTAGCGGCAGGAAATATTAATCAAACCCCTCCGGCATGCGCGCGTGCCAATCCGTCACTTGCTGATAACGGTGTGCCACGTTGAGCAGTCGCGCCTCGTCAAAATAGCGGCCGATAAGCTGCATGCCCACCGGCAATCCGTCCGCGGCAAAACCGGCGGGGATGGACATGCCCGGCAGCCCGGCCAAGTTTACCGGAATCGTGTAGATATCGTTTAAATACATGGCCACCGGATCGTCGATCTTGGCGCCGATCTTAAAGGCGGTGGTCGGCGCGGTCGGGCCCAGGATCACGTCACACATTTCAAACGCCTGCTTGAAATCTTCCGCAATCAGGCGCCGCAGCTTCTGTGCCTTCAGATAATAGGCGTCGTAATAACCGGCTGAAAGCGCATAGGTGCCGATCATGATACGGCGTTTCACCTCGGCGCCGAATCCCTGGGAGCGGGTCTTTCGGTACATATCCAGCAGATCGGAATATTCCTCGGCGCGAAAACCATAGCGCACGCCGTCGTAGCGCGCCAGATTGGAAGACGCCTCCGCCGGCGCCAGAACGTAATAACAGGGAACCGCCAGGTTGCTGTTGGGCAGGCTCACCTCAACGATTTTCGCGCCAAGCTTCTTGAATTCCTCCACGGCGGTTTCAACCAGCCGCGCGACTTCCTGACTCAGCCCCTCGCCGAAATATTCTTCCGGCAGCCCGATCCGCAGGCCCTTGATGTCATGGTCCAGGGTCGCCGTGTAATCCGGGACGGGACGGTCCACGGAGGTGGAGTCGCGCGGATCGAACCCGGCCATGACGTTTAACAGCACTGCCGCGTCTTCCGCCGTGCGCGTCAAGACGCCGCCCTGATCGAGACTTGATGCAAACGCGATCATTCCATAACGCGACACGCGCCCGTAACTCGGCTTGAGCCCGGTGAGGTTGCACAGCGCGGCCGGTTGGCGGATGGAGCCGCCGGTATCGGTACCCGTCGCGGCCGGCGCGAGCCCGGCGGCCACGGCCGAGGCGGAACCGCCGGAACTGCCGCCGGGCACAACCGTCGTGTCCCAGGGATTTTTCGTCGGTCCGAAATAAGAGGTTTCGTTGGAGGAACCCATGGCAAACTCGTCCATGTTGGTCTTGCCGAGCAAGACCGCGCCCGCCGCCTTGAATTTTTCTATCACCGTGGCGTCGTAGGGGGAAACGAAATTGGCCAGCATTTTCGAGGCGCAGGTGGTCAACCAGCCCTCGGTACAGAAGATATCCTTGTGGGCAACGGGTATGCCGGTAAGCGGCGCGGCTTTTCCTTTGACAAGGCGCTCGTCCGCGACGCGCGCCTCGGCGAGCGAGCGTTCGGCATCCACGGTTATAAAGGCATTCAGCGCGCTATACTTATCAATACGATCCAGAAAGGCCTGGGTCAGCTCCATGCTGGAAAGCTGTTTTTCGCGCAGCGCGGCGGACAGCTCGGTGAGGGTTTTATTAAACATCGGTTTTACTTAAGCGGCGAACGGAGCGGCTCGCGCCAACGGAGGAGGAAACGGAATCTCTTTGTGACTATCGGCCACTGTTGCTACTCGATCACCTTGGGCACCAGATACAGCCCGGCCTCGGCGGCGGGCGCGAGACGTTGAAACTTTCCGGACTGGTCGGTCTCGGACACCGCGTCGTCGCGCAGCCGCAATCCCGTGTCGGTGGGATGGGCCATGGGAGCAACCCCTGTGGTATCGATTGCGTTCATCTGCTCAATGAGCCCGAGTATCCGGGACAAGGTTTCCACATACATGTCCGTCTCTTGCTCGGAAATCTCAAGGCGCGCAAGATGTGCGATTTTCTGAACCAGTTGTCGATCAAGAGACATGGGGACTCCATACCGGGACTTGTAAAGAAGGCCACTCTTGCGCATCCTGCGCTCGCGGCATTCGTACATCCCTGTACATCAGCGCAAATTACCACATCCGGCAGGCCGGTTGAACCCGCTGTCCCCCGTTGTTAGAGTTAGTTAATTGTCCTATACCGACTATAAAAAGGTAGAATTGCAATATGCTTAAACGGTTTCGTGGTTTCTTTTCAAGCGATCTCGCTATCGACCTGGGTACCGCCAACACCCTGATCTTCGTGCGTGACAAGGGCATCGTGTTGAATGAACCCTCGGTCGTTGCGATTCGCCAGGCTCACGGACCGCGCAATAACCGCAGTATTCTGGCCGTGGGCCAGGAAGCCAAGAAAATGCTGGGGCGCACGCCGGGCAGCATCCAGGCCATTCGCCCCATGAAGGACGGCGTCATCGCCGATTTCACCGTCACCGGCGAGATGCTCAAGTTCTTTATCCGCAAGGTGCACGAAAACCGGATGTTCCAACCAAGCCCGCGCATTATCATCTGCGTCCCCTGCGGGTCGACCCAGGTGGAACGCCGCGCCATACGCGAATCGGCCATCGGCGCCGGTTCGAGAGAGGTATACCTCATTGAAGAACCCATGGCCGCCGCCATCGGCGCCGACCTTCCGATCATGGAACCCACCGGTTCCATGGTCCTGGACATCGGCGGCGGTACCAGCGAAGTCGGCATTATCTCCCTCGGCGGGATCGTGTACTCGCACTCCCTGCGAATCGCCGGAGACAAAATGGACGAGGCGATCATCAATTACGTTCGCCGCAAGTACGGTCTGCTGATCGGCGACGCCACGGCGGAAGCCATTAAAAAGGAAATCGGCACGGCGTGGGAAGACAGCGAAGTCCGGGAGATGGAAATCAAAGGCCGATACATCGCCGACGGCGTGCCCCGCAGCCAGGTCATCACCAGCAAAGAGGTGAATTCCGCCCTGAATGAATGCCTGACGGGCATCGTCGCCGCGATCAAAACGGCGCTGGAGCATACCCCGCCGGAACTCGGCGCCGACATCGCCGAAAAGGGGCTGGTGGTCACCGGGGGCGGGGCGCTGCTGCGCGATGTCGACCGCTGGCTTGCCGAGCAAACGGGGCTTCCGATTATTATTACGGACGATCCGATGACGTGCGTGGTATGCGGCTGCGGCCGGGCCTTGATGGAGGCGGAAAGGCTGGGTGATGTCTTTATCCACGAATAGCCGCCGGTTTCTTACATACCGTTTTCGGCCTTCTGTTTATCGCGAATCTTGCCTGTGTCAACATCGCCGACATAAATCACCTTACGTCGCATGATCAACGTCTTCGGCAGGTCTATCAGGGTACCCTCCAACTTAACGCGGCTGGTTTTATTCGTAACCCTATCTCTGCTTCTGATGGTGTTGGACCGCCAGGGGCAACACCTGGAAAAAATACGCGCGGGGCTCGCGATTCTCGCCTACCCCATCCAGGCGGTGGCCACGCTTCCCGCCCGCATCGGCACGTCGGTCTCCGGCTTCTTTACCGATGAACAGACCCTTAAGAAAAACAACGAGGCATTGCGCAGGGAACGCATGTTGCTGCTTGCGAAACTCCAACAATTTGAGGCCCTTAAAGAGGAAAATAATCGCCTGCGAAGAATGCTCGGTTCGGCCGCACGCGTCGCGGATCGCGCCCTGACGGCGGATTTGTTGGAAGTGAGTCTGGAGCCTTTCACGCGCAGGATCGTTATCGCCAGAGGCACCAGGGACGGCGTCCAGATCGGCCAACCCATCATAGATTCCCACGGCATCATGGGGCAGATCACCCAGGTTACCGCCACTACCAGCCGCGCGACCTTGATCACCGATCCCGGGCACGCGATACCGGTTTTGGTAAATCGCAGCGGCCTGCGGGCGATCGTCTTCGGGACCGGCGAACAGGACAGCCTGAAAGTCCCTTACCTCACCGCCTCGGCCGATATACGCGAGGGCGACCTGCTTGTCAGTTCCGGTATGGGCGGAACGTTTCCATCCGGATATCCCGTGGCAAGGGTCACAAAAATCATCAACAATCCCAACGAAGCGTTTCTTACGATTACCGCCAAGCCTTCGGCGCGACTTAATCACAGTAAACAGGTACTGCTGATCTGGCC
>WGFP01000162.1 GCA_015492195.1 Acidiferrobacterales bacterium | reverse complement strand
GCGGGGCCAGCGTCGCTACGCTCCGCTGTTCGGAATCGCTCCCGGCGATTCTCGTCAAGACCGTCGCCTTCAACCGCTCGGCCACCCCTCCGATTTACTACCTCAAATATCCAGCAGTCAACTTTACCATTGAGGTTTGCCACCTGCTACCAACGGTTTTACTCGGCGCATCCCTGCGCCTCGCCCCTGCGGGGCCAGCGTCGCTACGCTCCGCTGTTCGGAATCGCTCCCGGCGATTCTCGTCAAGACCGTCGCCTTCAACCGCTCGGCCACCCCTCCAATGACCTGCAAGAATACCTGATCACACGAAGACGCGCCATTGTCGCCACAAGTGATAACGACCATCTTACGACATGATCACCGAAAAGTTTTTACAAACTCGATTCCGGCGTATGCCCGCGTAGCAAGTCCCTCGGTTTTTAGAATTCCTAGCTTGAAGTTTGCATTGACACCGCGCCCGATGCGCCACTCATCCAGCACATATCCCGCCTTTACGGCGCGGTAGTCTGAATCGCCTTGGAATACGATTTCCACACCACGCCAATAAGGCCCGGACGCCGTTGGAAAAAGAAACTTGGCGCGCGTCCAATAACTGTCCGGTCCAAAAGCCAAGTGCGCTGCACCGGTGAAACGCCATTGGTCATTTATGCGGCGATCTATCTCCCCAAGCATCTGAAAACTGGATTGCCCGCCACGGGCTTTAACCTGTGGTTTATCCGGACTCAGCCTCGTATCGCGATAACCCAACCCCACGTAGCCTGCCATATAACCGCCGGCGATCCCACGTTGATAACCGACGGCAGCCGACACTCCCGGCGCCCGCGCCCGGATCTCTTCGCCACCGACGTCAAACCGATATCCCGCCCAATCAAGCCAGTAACGCTGAACCCATCCTTGACCAAGCTTGGAACCCCGACCAAGCGGCTTTATCGCACCGGCAAATGCATAGGCATTCCCGTCTCCGGCCACCTCCCCACCGGTCAACCCGATCCAATTATCGGCACGGGCATTTCCGGTTGGAAAAAACAGTACCGAGAAATACCAGGCCAGGAGAAATATAACGCCCAGCTTGCCTCCATCCAATGACGAAAAACCGCGTTTCCCGGATCTATCAACGGAGGATTTTTGATCAAAGATTTTCAGTTTACCGGTATAAATATTGGCCAAAGGAGTCTCCAATTCCTCAACCTCCGTGAGTTCGCCTTTCATGCCATCCCTCAATCGCTGTCCGAAAACATACAGTTCAAGCCGACTGCGTCCGGGAAGCGCCTCAAACAGAATCAGTCGCGCCGGTTGATCGCTCCAATCGGTTCGAGACAGCACACCGAAACGATAAGACTGATCATCATCGCCGTCCACGTGATAAATGACCGGTAACCATTCACCGGTTGTAACGGCCATGGTATGGGCGGTTTTCGCGGGCGCTATGCGCGTCGCGAGCCAGTTGATCGGCGTAATCCAGCCTTCTTGGAGATCCAACACCCGCCATTGGAAATCGGAACCGAAAAGAAAGTTCTCGAGCTGAGCGGCGTCACTGGACGTGTCCCAGCGAAACATCAGCCCGTACTCAAGCTTTCTCCTCGGCGGGCGAGTTTTCCCGTGATCTGCTTTGACCAAACTGTAGCCCTCGAATAGATCGGGATCCGGGTTTGGATGGCGGACAATCTCTGCTCTAAAAGGCATCTGGCCGCCGGGAAGAAAAATTTCCCCTTCAACCGTATCGGCACTCCCGCCAATCGGTGCCTCGGTAATGAGTCGACACCCATCGGCGGAAATATCGGTTGCCAGCCCGACAACTTGATCATTACTCACGGTTGTGACCAATGTCGGAAGCGGGATGGGGAAACGATACTCACTTCGCCGATGTTTTCTCTTTAGCGTAAAACGCACCACGGCGCCCGCCAATCCCAAATTGATACTTGCCCATATGATATTGGCCCAGAACGCGCCTGTGGGTATATGTCTCTGTACCAGCCACAAAATGATTCCGATAAGAATGGCCGTAATACTTACAACCAGAATGACAAACTGCGGGGCAATGCTTAGACGCTCATTTTTTCTAGGAGAATTCTTCGGCGTAACATTGAAATCCAACCGTTTCCGAAAACCGCCGAGCGTGGCCTGCGCAAATGTCGCAAAGCGAGCCATATTATATTGCTCTGTGAGCAGGGTGCCGCCATACCCTCGGCCAACTTCCTCATAGGCCCAGAAACATAATATATAAAATGGAATAAAATACATCAGAAATTCCAGGCCCAGCTTGTGAATTGGCAACACACCCGTTATGAGCACTACCGCCGGTGCGAGATAAAAAACGGCTTTTTGCCATCCGTCGAAATACGTCAGCACCGAAGCCAGGTAATTCAACCGCTGCGCAAACGTTAATCCGGATGCGAACAAAATGCCTTCCCTGCGCCAGACCTGCATCGCCCCCTGCCCCCATCGTCGCCGTTGCAACAGGAATGAATGAGCCGAGTCCGGCGCAAGTCCGAATGCCAGACTATGCGGATAGTAAACAGATCTGAACCCCTTCTTGTGGAGACGAATCGACGTATGTAAGTCTTCGGTGATCGTACCTATAGCAAAACCGCCGACTTCGTCCAGCGCACGGCGCCGCAAGACCGCACAGCTTCCGCAGAAAAAAGCGGCATTCCAGTAATCCTTCCCCCGCTGAATAACCCGGAAGAACAGCGATTGCTCAGTCCAAACGTAATTGCTCCCTTTATATTGACGATGTTGATAGGAATCGAGATTGTAAAAATCCTGGGGGGTCTGCACGAACGCCACCTTCTCGTCGCGGAAGAAGCCCAGTGTCTTATTAAGAAAATCCTTGTGAGGGACATGATCGGCGTCGAATACCGCAATGAAATCCGCACGGCTGTGTATCAACGCATTATTGAGATTTCCGGCCTTGGCATGGGTGTTTTTTGTTCTCGCCAGGTAACGACAACCTAACTCCTTCGCCAGCTCCGCCATCTCCGGCCGGTTTCCGTCATCCAGCAACCACGTCTGGTGAGGGTAACCCATTCGCACTGCCGCCAGTAGAGTGTGGCGCAACAAACTGGGGCTCTCGTCGTACGTCGTCACAAAGACGTCGACGCTGTAGCCCGCGGGCGGTGGTCCGGCGGAAGGAGAGGTGAGGCGCCACACCATAAAAACGTGCAACACGGCGGTGAGGTATCCAAAGGCCTCCGCTATCCAGATCAACCACGAGAAAAAGAGCGCCTCCGGGTTAAACGTACCCAGCCGCCAGAACAGATAATACGGCGCATAAACAAGATAAGCCCACACCACCAGTGCACGGACACCGGTGATTGCTGCTCTACGATCCAACGTCAATTATTTTTCTCTCCAACGGCTGCTGCACAAAACAATGTGCAAAAAATATGCCTGGCACCCCATCAATTACGACTGCTTGATTGTTTTAGTCCCACCCAAATATGGAACCAGGGCCGACGGCACTCGGATACTGCCGTCACGTTCCTGGTAGTTCTCCATTACCGCGACAAGCGTGCGTCCGACCGCCAGGCCTGAGCCGTTAAGCGTGTGCACCAGCTCCGGCTTGCCGGTTTCAGGGTTACGCCAGCGCGCCTGTATGCGTCGGGCCTGGAAATCCTCAAAATTACTGCACGAAGAAATCTCACGGTACCTTTTCTGGCCCGGCAACCATACCTCGATATCATACGTTTTGGCGGCGGCAAAACCCAGGTCGCCGGTACACAACGTCACGACGCGGTAAGGTAACTCGAGCTTCTGAAGCACCGTTTCGGCGTGTCTTGTCAATTCTTCAAGGGCGGCATAGGAATCCTGCGGCCGGACGACCTGCACCAGCTCCACCTTCTCGAACTGATGCTGGCGGATCATGCCGCGTGTGTCCTTGCCGTAAGATCCGGCCTCGCTGCGAAAGCACGGCGTATGACAGACGTATTTCCTCGGCAGGTCATTCGCCTCGATGATGACGTCGCGCACGATGTTCGTGAGCGGCACCTCGGCAGTAGGAATCAGGTAAAAGTCCTGCTCTCCCGTTACCGCAAACAGATCCTGCTCAAACTTTGGAAGTTGTCCCGTGCCTTGCATGCTGGCGGCATTGACCAGATACGGGACATAGGTTTCGGTATAGCCATGCTCCCGCGTGTGCAGGTCGAGCATCATCTGGGTCAAGGCGCGGTGCAAACGGGCGATCGCGCCGCTCATAAGCACGAAGCGCGATCCGGCGATCTTGGCGGCGGTATCGAAGTCAAGCATGCCCAACGCCGCGCCGAGATCGACGTGGTCCTTCGGCGTGAAATCAAACTCGCGCGGCTCGCCCCAGCGCCGAACCTCGACATTATCATTTTCACTGCTTCCTTCTGGAACGCTGGCATGCGGCAGGTTGGGCACCCCCAGGAGAATATCGTCGAGTTCTTGCTGTATCTTTTCGAGTTGCCCCTCTGCTTGTTTGAGTTCTTCCCCAAGCTTGGCGGCCGCCGCCAGCAATGATGCGGCATCTTTCCCCGCAGCCTTGGCTTTGCCGATCTCCTTGGCTCCGACATTCCGCCGGCTTTGAAGTTCCTGAACGTGTACTTGAATATCCTTACGACGTCGCTCCAATTCAGCGATGGTTTTTGTGTTCAGGGTAAACCCCCGCCGCGCGAGTTGCCGGGCTATGTCGTCGAGTTGAGTGCGTAACAAACGTGGATCCAGCATGGTTATTCTTTTTCAATGGTTACTTTAATTCGCAGACAGCCCCGATTTTCCCAGATATTGCCGGGGCAATCGAGTTTTAATCCATGTTAATCCGCGAAATCCGCGGATTACGAGACTTTTCAGTCCCCGTTGACCCGCGCCGACCAGGAGACGACATGGCCCGGCGGAAGAATCTCCTTGAGGTGGGAAAGAATGCGCCTTACCTTCTTTGGTTCATCGAAGAATTCAATCACAACCGGCATGTCCAGCGACAAATCCAACAGCGTGGAAGAATGCACCACGCCGGAGCGGCCAAAACCTGCTATCCCGCGAAAGACCGTCACGCCCCGGACTTTCTCCTCATCATGGAGCTTGGCAAGCAACGTTTTTAAAAGCGCTTCGGTCTCGGTGAGATAAATCCGCACAAGGGTGACATCACTGTGTTTCATAATTGTCTCCCGATCAGTATTCCGATCCAGGTTGCGCCTACAGACAAGATAAGGCTCGCGGTCATGTTTGCGCCTGCCTTCATATAGGCTCCTTGCTCAAACAAATTAAGCGTCTCGATGGAGAACGTGGAGAAGGTGGTAAAACCGCCCAACAAACCGATTAACAGCCCGGCACGCAGGACCGTATCGCTGCTGAACCGTTCCAGGAAGAGGACAAACAGAAAACCCATAACCAGACAACCGAGCACGTTTACGGCGAGCGTTCCATAAGGAAACGAGCGCCCCGCGAATGTATGCACCCAGGTTGACATCCAAAAACGCAGCACGCTGCCGACGGCACCGCCTACCGCAATGGCCAGCACTTGAGTCATGACACTGACCGCCGGGTGGCTCTGCGCAACGGATGAAGGATTATCAGGAACCTGCTCGTAAACATGTGAAGATCAAAAGACGTTGTCATTCTTTCTTTTTTTCCGCTTGTGCAAACCAGTAGTCCGCCCGTTCGGGGTCGGCCGTCAGGCCGAGCTTGCCATGCTGGTAGGCCCGTGCCAGCATTTTCTGGGCTTTCCTGTAACCGTTCTCGGCGGACTTTTGCAACCACTCCCTCGCCTTGGCGTCATTCTGATCCAACCCCCCTACCCCGAAGGCGTAACCGAATGCGATCTTGTACTGGGCCTTGGCGTGTCCTCCCTCCGCCGCCAGGCGGTACCACTTCTCGGCTTGTTCCAGATCTTTGTCGACGCCCTGACCCTTTTGATACATCCGGCCAAGGTAATATTGCGCCTCGGAATTTTTTCCTTCCGCCAAGGGCCGGATAATTTTTAATGCAGCGGCGTAATTACCTTTGTTGTAAGCATCAATACCTTTGTGAAGGTCACACGCAAGCGCGGGCGCTGCGACGAATACCAAAACCACGGGCAATGGAAGCAACAACTTACACCGTATCAGTTGATAAAATAAAAAACTCGTCATGACTCTTTCCGCTTATATTGTTTTGACACAACGCGTGCCTTGTCCAGCCCCCGTAAACGCGACAACGTCTCGGCAATTTTCTGTTCCAATCCCCGTGACACCGGATGATAATATTCTTTCCGGCCCATTTCTTCCGGGAAATAATTTTCGCCCGCGGCGTATCCCTCCGGCTCGTTATGGGCGTAACGATAACCCTTGCTGTAACCAAGTTCTTTCATCAACCGCGTCGGGGCGTTACGCAGATGCAGCGGTACCTCCAGGGATCCGAAGCGGCGCGCATCATCCATGGCGGCATTGAACGCCTGGTAAACCGCGCTGCTCTTCGGGACGCAGGCGAGATACACAACGGCCTGCGCGATCGCCAATTCCCCTTCCGGGCTTCCCAGGCGTTCATACACGTCCCAGGCATTCAGCGCCAGTTGCAGGCCGCGCGGGTCGGCATTGCCGATGTCCTCGGACGCCATGCGCACCACCCGGCGCGCGATATACAAGGGATCGCACCCGCCGTCGAGCATGCGCGCCATCCAGTACAACGCGGCATCCGGGTCGGAACCGCGTACCGATTTGTGTAACGCGGAGATCTGGTCATAAAATGCCTCGCCTTCCTTGTCAAAACGGCGCACGCCGCCGGTAATTACTTTCTCTACCAGGTCGGCGCTGAGTACCTCGCTGTCCCCTTCTTTCTCGGCCAGGTCCGAGGCAATTTCAAGCAGATTAAGGGCACGACGGGCATCGCCGTCGGCGGCGGTAACCAACAAATCACACGCCTCTGCGGACAGGTCAAGGTTGCGCGCCCCAAGCCCGAGATCTTTATCGGTCAAGGCGCGGCGCAGAACCCGGCGAATTTCATCCGCCTCCAGGGCCTTCAACACGTAGACGCGCGCGCGGGAAAGCAACGCGTTGTTCAACTCAAACGAGGGGTTCTCGGTGGTGGCGCCCATAAACGTCAGCGTGCCGTCTTCCACATAAGGCAGAAATCCGTCCTGCTGCGCCTTGTTAAACCGATGAACCTCATCCACAAACAACACGGTCGGGCGTCCTTCGGCGCGCATTTGTTTGGCTTGTGCCACCGCTGCGCGGATTTCCTTGACGCCAGCATAAACGGCGGAGATTGCAATGAAATGCGCGGCGGTGGCAGACGCCATCAATCGCGCAAGCGTGGTTTTGCCGGTGCCGGGAGGGCCCCAGAAAATCATGGAATGAAGCGTGCCCGATTCAAGGGCCTGCCGCAGCGGCCTGCCGGGGGCAAGCAGGTGCGACTGGCCGAAGAAATCCTCCACGCGCCGCGGCCGCAGGCGGTCCGCAAGCGGCTGCCAGGCGCTGGCATCAGGTTCGGGGAAAAGACTTGGCGCAGCGGGATCCGGCATTGACTCAATGTACCTCATACCCGCGCGAATCTCGCGGAACGCATATCCGTCCATGCCGGCTATTCGCCGACGACGTCCACACCTTGAGGCGGTTTAAATGCATATTTCGCGGAATCGATTTTGACATTTTCCCTGCCGGCACGCAGGGTGACGCGCGTGGTCTGTCCAAAACCGTCAATCATTTCCAGAACCCGCAGTTTTCCCTTCTCGAAACCGATGCGAATGTCTTCAAATCCGCCGTCCTTGCGCTTGGGCAGCAGTTGTACCCACTCCAGTTTTCCCTGGGCCCCGAGTTTTTTAACAACAAAATTATCATCCAGACTGCCCTTTCCCGCCAACAGCACCGCCGGGGTATCGCCCAGGCCCCCGGTCATGGCGCGTACCGTCACCTGCTGCAATTCTTCGTCGTAAACCCAGATTTTTTTCCCATTGCTGACAATCAGCTGTCTGAACGGTTTATCGTAATCCCAGCGAAACTTGTTGGGGCGCGTGATCCACAACCTGCCGGAGGACTCCTGGATGGTATTCAGTGCCTCATCCAGCACAACCTGATTGAAACGTGCGCTGTAACTGCGCACCTCATTAAAAAACCGGTACAGGCTGTCCGTGCCTTTCTTCGGGGAGGCGAATCCCGGATCGGCGACAAAAAAGATAACGGACAGATACAAAATAAAAGACGCAAGATACATGAAACCACGCAAGACGTTTTGTCGGCCTTGCACATTGAAATTCCTTAACTTGTATTTTTTGTCTTGCATCTTGCCTCTATTCACGTGGGGGCGGCGCGAGCACCTCGCGGCTGCCGTTGGACTGTAAGGGGCCCACGACCCCGGCCCGCTCCATTTCCTCGATCAGGCGCGCCGCGCGGTTGTAGCCGATGCGCAGCCGGCGCTGTACGCCTGAAATCGAGGCGCGCCGTGACTCGGTGACAAGCCTTAATGCCTCATCATACAGCGGATCGGCCTCGCCGCCGTTGCCGCCTTCCTGCAGCATGCCCAGATCATTAACGCCGGCATCCCCCTGAAGAATTTGTTCGTCATAAACGGGGGAACCCTGCTTCTTCAACAGGCCCGCAACCCTGTGCACCTCCTGGTCCGAGACAAAGGTGCCGTGAATGCGCATGGGTATGCCGTAACCGGGTTGCAGAAACAACATGTCCCCTTGCCCCAGCAGTTGTTCCGCGCCCATCTGGTCAATGACGGTGCGTGAATCCACGCGCGAGGACATCTGGAACGCGATCCGCGTGGGAATGTTGGCCTTGATTAAACCGGTAATCACGTCGACGGAAGGACGCTGGGTGGCCAACACCAGATGGAGGCCGGCGGCGCGCGCCTTCTGTGCCAGGCGCGCGATCAGCTCCTCGACTTTTTTGCCGACCACCATCATTAAATCGGCGAGCTCATCCACAAAGATCACGACGTAAGGCAAGGGGGTGAGGGTCACGCCGCTTCCCTCTTCGGCGGCATCCAACCCGCCGGCTGTGGCGATGGGATCGGGGATCGGCCTGCCTCTATCAATCGCTTCTTTCACTTTACGGTTGTAGCCGGCGATGTTGCGCACACCGAGGGCCGCCATCAGACGGTAACGCCGTTCCATTTCAGCGATACACCATTTAAACGCATTGGCCGCCTGCTTCATGTCCGTCACCACCGGCGCCAGCAGATGGGG
Organism: Acidiferrobacterales bacterium; assembly: GCA_015492195.1. GTDB lineage: Bacteria > Pseudomonadota > Gammaproteobacteria > Acidiferrobacterales > Sulfurifustaceae > S146-88. Next base: position 2,037 of record WGFP01000162.1, on the reverse strand, counting down.
AATCCCTTCGTACACCGCGAGTTCGAGCATCTTGGGATCAATCATGATCAGACGCACCTGCTCCGGGGTGGATTTATACACCAGGCTCAGAACAAGCGAATTGAGGCACACCGATTTGCCCGAACCGGTAGTGCCGGCGATGAGGAGATGCGGCATCTTGGTCAGATCCATCACCACCGGATGGCCGCTGATGTCCTTGCCCAATGCCAGCGTCAGCGGCGACAGGGTCTCTTCGTAGGCCTGCGAGGCCAGCACCTCGGACAGCCGCACGGTCTCGCGGTACTCATTGGGAATCTCCAGCCCCATGGAGGTCTTTCCCGGTATATTCTCCACCACCCGGAGGCTGATCACCGACAGCGAGCGCGCCAGATCGCGCGCGAGATTGGTGATCTGGGCCGCCTTGATCCCCGGCGCCGGTTCGATCTCGAACAGGGTGATCACGGGTCCCGGATGCACGGCGACCACCTGGGCCTCGATGCTGAAATCGAGGAGCTTTTTCTCCAACAGACGCGACATGCTCTCCAGCGACTGCTTGGAGAATTGCGGCGGCTTGTGTTTCTCGATGGGATCAAGCAACGACAAAGGAGGAAGCTCGGATCTGCCCAGCGATTCAAACAGCGGCACCTGTTTTTCCCGTTCGATGCGCTTGCCGGTCGGCACCCGTTGAATCACGGGCTCAATGCGCGGCGCGGGATGTTTTTCCAGCACGCTTTTTTCAACGGCCACGGTTTCGCGGCGCTGCTTGCGCGCACGCAGTCCGATTGCCCGGTCAACCAGACCGGACACAAAATTTCGCATCCATTCGGCCAGCCCAAAACTCAGGCGCCCGACCGTGTCCATTAAGCGCAGCCACGACAACCCGGTAAACAGCGTCACGCCGGAAAAAAACAGCACCAACAAAAACAGGGTGGCACCGACAAAACTGAACGCCGCGGCCAGACCGGCGCCGACGGCGTTGCCCAACCAGCCGCCGCTGGCAAAAGGCATCCCGGTCTGCGCCTGCGCAAAATGCAGGCTGGCAAGTCCGCAAGCTCCAAGCAAGATCATCACGAAACTGGTGCCGGTCACCAAGCGTTGCCGCCAGCTTGATGGCCCCAGGTCATGGCGGTGCAAGTAAACACGCCAACCGGCAAAACCGATCATCAGCGGGAACAGGTACGCGACGTAACCAAAAAGATTAAACAGGACATCCGCAAACCACGCCCCCACGCGGCCACCGGCATTGGCCACCTCAAGACTGGGGCCGCGATGGGACCAGGCCGGGTCAGAGGCATCATAGGTCCACAGGGAAATTAAAAGATAGAGGGCGATGGCGCCGAGGACATACAGGGCCACTTCGCGCAACAAGTGGACAATTCGCGGCGTCAGCGGTGTCGTGGTTTTCTTCCAGGTGGCTTGGGTCACAACCTTCCTTGAGGCGTCTACAATATACTGATTTTCGCCTTTTTACCCTCCGGGGACAAGAATGGCCCCAAATCAAGAATTAACGTCATGACAACGCTTGCGCCACGGCCGGGTGGACGATTTTCCCGCCGGCGACATTAATCCCCGTCTTGATCACCGGGTCGGACAGCCCCTCTTCCGCCGCCAGGCGCAAAACATACGGCGCCAGCTCCGCGGACAATGCCTGGGTGGCGGTGCGCGGCACCGCGCCGGGCATGTTGGTCACCCCGAAATGGATCACGCCTTCATGGACATAGGTCGGTTGGTCGTAATCGGTCGGGCGCGTGGTCTCAACGCATCCTCCCTGATCCACGGAAATATCCACGATCACGCTGCCGGGTTTCATCTGGCCGACCAGTTCGGCGCTCACCAGTTTCGGCGCGCGCGCACCGGGAATCAGCACCGCGCCGATCAGCAGATCGGCGTCATAAACCGCCTGCGCAATCAGTGCCGGGTACGACGGCAACGCGGTGACGTTCGGTCCCAGGGCGTGCATGCGCGCCAGGCTCTCCCGATGCTTGGCAAACACCGTCACGTGCGCGCCGAGCGCGGCGGCCACGGCGGCGGCGCTGCCCCCGGCCACCCCCGCCCCCA
>WGFP01000161.1 GCA_015492195.1 Acidiferrobacterales bacterium | reverse complement strand
GTTCGGGTGCGGCGATTTCATCACCGCACCCGAACTGTCCCCCCTTTTCGCGCGTTGCGTTGCGCGCCAGTGCCGTCAAATCCTTGTTCAGCTTGAACGCGCCGACATCCTGGAGGCCGGAGCGGGAAGCGGGGCGTTGGCCGCGGACCTGCTCGTGGAACTCGAAATGCTCGGCGCGCTGCCGGATCGTTATTTTATTCTGGAGCTCAGCGCTGAACTGCGGGAACGCCAGGCGCGGACCCTGAAACAAAAGGCGCCCCACCTGATGCCGCGCGTGCATTGGCTCGACACCCTGCCCGACGGGGAATTTCGGGGCGTGATACTGGGCAACGAACTGCTCGATGCCATGCCGGTGGAACGCTTTCGTATTTATGATGACGGCATCCGGCAATTACACGTCGGATGGGAAAACCAAAAATTGGTTTGGAAAGAAAGGCCGGCGAACGAAGCCATATGCCGGCGCATTCAACCGCTTGGCCTACCAAGTGGATACACCTCGGAAATCAATTTTCACGCCGAGGCATGGGTGGGCAGCATGGCACGCGTCCTGAAACGGGGCGTGGTGTTGTTGATTGATTACGGCTTTCCGCACGCGGAGTTTTATCACCCGCAGCGCTGTCAGGGAACGCTGATGTGTCATTACCGTCATCGGGTGCACGATAATCCGCTGATTCTCGTCGGCCTTCAGGACATCACGGCGCACGTGGACTTCACGGCGGTTGCGGCAGCGGCCGACAAGGCCGGGCTCTCGGTGCTCGGTTACACCTCCCAGGCGGCATTCCTACTGGCCAGCGGCCTCGATGAAATCGCCGCGGCCTCCGATCCCGAAAACACGCGCCGGCATTTGGAACTCACGCAACAGATCAAGAAACTCACGCTGCCTTCCGAGATGGGGGAATTATATAAAGTCATCGCCCTGGGCAGGAGCGTGGACCCCCCCTTGCAAGGATTTCAGATTCAAGACAGGCGCGGGCGCCTTTAACCGGAGCCGAGTCAGAACTTCCTTAACTATTCAACCTTGATGTAGGCAAAACCCTGGTTTTGAAGCTCATGAATACGTACGACGCCGGAGCGCACGATGGTAACGCCGGGAACCAGCTTTTCCTCCGGCAGATTAATGGCCTCACGGGTAATGCCACAGAGCTCGAGCTTGACTCCCTGAACGTCGCGCAGGGAAAACAGGCGATCCTGCAACTCCTTACGCCGCCGCCTGAGTTCCCTGTCTTCCTCAAAGGGCGTGCCGATGAGCTTATCCTCGGTAACAAAACGGATGCCGTGGGAAACGAAAACGATGCGAACGTCGTAGTCCTGGAGATTATTCTGGTACGTCGTCACCATATTATTAATGCTGGTCAACATGGCGCTGAAACGGCGGGGGTCGGCGAAATCGGCGTGCCATACGACCTTTGCCACGCCCTCTTCTTCCTGTTCCGCAACCGCCGCGGGTTCTTCCCCGACCGCGCCGATCATGATACGTAAATAGGCGCCGCCGCCGATAAGCAGCGCCACGATCGCCACCGTCAAAGCAATAATATTCATATTAATCTTCGATTTAGCTTGCATTCTCCGTCCTCCTGGTTTTATTCAACGCGATGAACCGAGCCGCAGGGCACTATCAAGAAGATGATAACACCTGTTTGATCGCTTCGAGTCTCCGTTCGTGAATTTTCGCTCCTATCTCGACGCCCGTAGGGAGCCCCTTACCCCTTTTTTTTGCGATTTTGGAGGCATCCACCCTGAGCGCGGCCTTGAAGGCGCGCTGAAATAAGGCTGCCTGAGGATACGGCTTGTCTTCATAACCGGTGCGCCCGCGCGCATCCGCCTCGCACGCACGCACGAACATCTCCACCCGCTCCGGCCTGCGAAAGGCGTCCATGGCCTCCAGGGTTTTTAGAATCGTTCCAGGTTTAAGTTCCGCAATCTGATGACAGTGGGTATGGTAACGCGCCACCAATACGGCGATATCGCGAAACTCGTTGGGGGCCCGAAACCGCCGGCAAAAATCATTGATCATTTCGACGCTGCGCTCCTCGTGCCCGATGTGCTGCGGCCACTCGGCGGACGGGGTGGCCCCTTTGCCGACATCATGCATCAAGGCGGCGAATCGAATCCGGTTGTCCTTTGAAAGCCTCGTCGCCTGATCCAGGACCATCATGGCATGCACGCCGGTGTCGACTTCCGGGTGATGTGCTTTCGGTTGCGGCACGCCGAACAGGGCGTCGATCTCGGGAAACAGGCGTTTAAGCGCCCCACAACCGCGCAGCGTTTCAAAAAACCGCGACGGTCGGGATTCCCCCAGTGCGCGCTCAAGCTCCGACCATACACGCTCGGGAACCAGATGATCCACCTCGCCCGACTCGACCATTTGGCGCATGAGTTTGTTGGTGCTGTGGGCGACGTGGAAGCCCCACTTGGCGTAACGCGCGGCGAAACGCGCGACGCGCAGGATGCGCACCGGGTCTTCGACAAAAGCCGGCGACACGTGACGCAGTACGCCGTTACGCAGGTCCTCGGCACCGTCGAAGGGATCGATCAGCGTGCCGTCCTCGGCCTCCGCCATGGCGTTGATGGTGAGATCGCGTCGCTGCAGATCGTCTTCCAGCGTCACATCGGGCGCGGCATAAACCTTGAAACCTTTGTAGCCGCGCCCGGTCTTGCGTTCGGTGCGCGCCAGTGCGTATTCTTCTTTCGTCTTGGGGTGGAGAAACACCGGAAAGTCACTTCCCACGGGCTTGAAGCCCTTGGCAATCATTTTTTCCGGGGTGGCACCCACCACCACGTAGTCCCGGTCTTTGACCGGCAGACCCAAAAGTTTATCGCGCACCGCGCCGCCGACGAGATAGATTTTCATCCCTACATCGTAATGTGGCATAGTGTCGCCGCCAAGTGAAACCGTATCCCATGACCTCCCTTTTGCGTTTTTCGTTGCGTCCCCGGCTCCGTAACCGGCCCATCCTTGGACTGTTCCTCGCCGCCTTGCTTGCCCTGTCGACCGGAGGTTGCGCCCAATTCGGCTATTACACCCAGATATTAGGGGGACAGATGGAGATCCTGTCCAAGCGGCAACCGATTGCGGAGTTGCTGGACGACCCCGCGATAAAGCCGGAACTTAAACAAAAGCTCGCCACGGTGCTGCGCATACGCGACTACGCAAGTAAGGAATTGCACCTGCCCGACAATCGCAGCTACCGCACCTACGCCGATCTTGAACGTCCTTTCGTGTTATGGAACGTCTTCGCCACGCCGGAGTTTTCGCTCACGCCCAAGGAATGGTGTTTTATCGTCACCGGCTGCGTGGCCTATCGCGGCTATTTCTCCCGCGACCGGGCGGAAAAATTCGCCGCCGCCTTGCGCGCGCAGGGATTCGACGTCTACGTCGCCGGCGTGACCGCCTACTCAACGCTCGGCTGGTTCCGTGACCCGATGCTGAACACCATCCTGCGGCGGTCGCAAGCGGAAATCGCGGGGCTCATGTTTCATGAACTCGCCCACCAGCGGCTGTATGTACGCTGTCTCTTATACACATC